>JAGRCC010000516.1 GCA_020433785.1 Anaerolineae bacterium | reverse complement strand
GGGATTTAGGGAGGGCTAATCTCCAACGGCGTAACTTCTAAAAGAGACGAGAGCAGGGGATCAGAGTCTAGGAGAAGATCATGCCATTATTTAAGGGTGAAAACCGCTCGATTTACGGCTTGCACGATCCCGGCGGCGAACATTTGATGATCGTCAACGGTCAGGCCAAAGGCTGGGTGGTGGTGACGGAAGAAATCGGCAGCGAGGCCAATGATCGCCGCAGCGCCGACTATCGCACCATTGCCGATAGAGGCTTGGGCGTTATTGTTCGGCTCAACCAATCTTACGGGGCCAACGGCACCATTCCCCGTGAGGAGCGGTATCCGGAGTTTGCCCAGCGTGTGGCCAACTTTGTGGCCGGTTCGCAAGGGGCGCACATTTGGATTATCGGCAACGAAATGAATTTAGAGCGCGAACAACCGCGCCAGCGCAGCGGCGGTCAGGCCGAACCGATCACGCCCCGCCGCTATGCCGAATGTTACAAGCTCTGTCGTCAAAAAATCAAAGCGTTGGCCGGCCACAGCGACGACATTGTAGTGGTCGGGGCCATCGGTCCCTGGAACGGCCAAACCTGGTATGAGGCCGACCCCAAAGGGGCTTATCCGGCCAATAAACTTCCCAACGCGCCGAGCAATTATCCTTACAACGGCTTTTTTGGCGATTTCATCAAATATTTTCAAGATATGTTACTGGCGATTGGCCCCGGCAATTGCGACGGCATCGCCATCCACGCCTACTCCCATGGGTACGAACCGCAGCTCATCACCGATACGGCCAAGATGGGCGCGCCGTTTCAAAACTATCATTACAATTTCTTCACTTATCGCGACCAAATGAATGCCATCCCGGAGGCGATGCGCCACCTGCCGGTTTATCTAACCGAAGCCAACGGCGACGTGCAGGGCAAACTGGAATCGCACCAACCGGGGGCGACCTGGCCGTTTGGCAACAACGGCTGGATTAAGGCCGCCTACAAAGAAATTGATAGTTGGAACCGCAGTGGCCGGCAGCAGATTCGCTGTATGGTTCTATTTCGTTGGAAAAAAGACCCGCTCGGCTGGTCGATTGACGGCAAGCAGGGCGTTCAGCAGGATTTTACTGAGGCCATCGCCCAAAATTACCAATGGGACCCCGACGCCGGCCAGCCCAAACCCGAGCCAAAGCCCGATCCCGAGCCGGCCCGACCCCCTTATCTGGCCAAATATCTCAGCCATGACACCCCGAAACAGCTATCGACTGGCCAAACCGTGACCGTTAACCTCAAGTTGCAAAACGCCGGCAGCTTCCAATGGGTTCGCGGCGGCGACAAGCCGTTCCGGTTGGGCTTTCAGTGGTATGATGCCAACAACCAGCCCGTAACGCTGCCCCCGGCCCTGGATTATAGAACAGCACTGCCCCGAACGATTGCCCCGAACGGCACGGTGGAGTTGGAGGCCCAACTTCGCTCACCGGATCAGCCCGGCAGCTATCGCTTGCGCTGGGACATGGTTCACGAGTTGGTCACCTGGTTTTCGTCGCAAGGCGATCCCGGTTTGGTGGCGGCAGTGACCGTTGCCGCCGCCGTGCCGGTGACACCCCCCGAGGAAGTCGAACGTGAACCGGGCAGCCAGCCGATCAGCGTCGAGGCGCAGGATGTGACCGGGTCGCTGCCGCAGCATGCCACCAAACGCTACCCGATGCGGACCCACGCCGATATCAAGCGGATCATTATTCATCACACCGCCACCCCGGCCAACATTACGGTTGAACGCATCGCTCAGTTTCAAGTTCAAAATCGAGACCTACCCGGTATTGTCTACCACTTCTGTATAACGGCTGAGGGCGTTGTGTATCAGACGCAATATCTGGAAACAGTTGCTATTCACGCCGGCCCCAACAGCGATGACAGCGTAGGCGTCTGTCTCATCGGTAATTTCACCAATCAGCCGCCGCCTAAGGCGCAGTTGACGGCGACAGCCACGCTGCTGGCCCAATTGGTCGGGCTGCTGGGGCTGCCGAACAACGCGATTATTGGCTACAACGAAATCATCGCCACCCAAAGCCCCGGCGCGACCTGGCCGCAGTGGAAGCCACCGCTGCTGGCCGACGTGGAGCGGCTGCTCAAGAGCGAAAAACCGCCAACCGCGCAGCCGGCTGAGGTCGATAAACCGTTGGACCATTACCTCCTGTTCTGGTATCGCACCCCCCAAAGTTGGGGCGAGTGGGATTTGCAAGGCGCGTTTGATTACATTGCCCGGTTTAAGCCGGTCGTCGGGTTCGATATCCAAGAGGCGCAGCAAGCCAAATATGTGACCATCGTCGGCGGCAAAGACGGCGTCCCACCCAACGCCGAGCGCATTCTGCGTAAAGCCGGCTGCCAGGTTGAACGCATCGCCGGCGAAACCGAGTCCGAAACGCGCCAACTGTTGAGCCAAATGGCCGCAGAAGGCCGGCGCTTCGACACGCTCACGTGAGGCCCGGCTTGAAGACCGCGCCGGGTCTGCTGGGCGATTCCCCGGCCAAAGCGTATGTGACCAAGCTCGATCTGTTCAATCAATTTGCCGAGCCGGAGCTGCGCCGCCTGCTGGCCGGCCTGGCTTTAGCCGATGACGCCCACGTGCTCGATGCCGGCTGCGGCACGGGCTTGATGACCACCTGGCTGGCCGATCTGGTTCCGGCCGGGCTGGCCTTGGGCGTCGATCTGTCGACCGGCCACCTGCGCCACGCCCGCACCCGGATGACGGCCAACCCCTCGCTCCGTTTTCTCCAAGCCGATGTGACTCGCCTGCCGCTGGCCGTGGGGCCATTTGATCTAATCTGGAGCAGCAACGCCATCAATCACCTGCGCGATCCGGTCGCCGGACTGCGGGCTTTAGCCGCCCAACTGCGCCCCGGCGGTCGATTAGTGCTGGGGCAGAGCGCGTTTCTGCCTGATATGTTTTTTGCCTGGGATGCCCGCTTGGAAAAAGAGGTCATGCTGGCCTGCCGCCAATATTATCGCGACAAATACGGTCTCGAAGAGCAGGACACGACAGCCGCCCGTAATTTGTTCGGCTGGATGCGCGGCGCGGGCTTAAAAAACATCACCACCGCCACGATTGTCATCGAGCGCACCGCGCCCCTATCTGAAGATGACCGGCGCTATTTTGTAGAAGGTGTCTTCCAAGGTTACTGGGCGCACCGGGTGCAGCCCTATCTCACCGAAACCGATTGGCGCACGCTAGAAGCGCTGTGCGATCCGGCCACGCCGCAGTTTTGCCTGAACCGGCCCGATTTTCATCATATCCAGACGTTCTCAACCGTCGTGGGCCGGGTATGACCGGCTTTGCCGCCATTTTCTAACCGATTTCCTATTATCTTCAAACCGTATAATGACTTTCCTCTGTTAAGATAGCCCCACACGGAGGAAAGTTATCTTTATGAACTCACTAACCACTTTAGCCAGGCTTAACCGTGTACCCGGTTTAAGCCGCATACCGATTGTCCTTCTTTTGGGTTTCATCTTTTTAGGCTTAACCCTAACGCTTTTTAGGCAAAGCCCCGCTCTGGCGCAGCCGCAGCCGCCTGCTCCCGCTCGCGCGGAGACTATCGCCCTGGCTATCGGCGATCCGGTCAGCCGGATACAGTGTACCACCGGTTACACGGCTTATCTCTACACCGATCAACTCATCGCTCCGCACGGTTTAGCTTTCGGCCCCGACGGCAAACTTTACGCGGCCGAGGAAACCCCAGGCCGGGTCAGCCGGATCGATGCGAACGGCGCGGTCACCCCGGTCTTAACCGGCCTCAGCCGGCCCGAAGGCATCGCCTTTGATGGCGACGGCCATATGTATGTGGTTGAAGATGTGGATGATGGTCGAGTGGTCAAAAAAGCGGCCGGCAGCAGCGGCACCGGCGGGACAACATTGGCCGGCGGCCTGGACGCGCCGGAGGATATCATTTGGGTCGATGACGGCGGCGATGGCACCCTGTATCTAACGGAGTCGAATTTGGAGTACGCGCTTGCTATGACCAGTACTAATCCGGCGGACTATCGCACCCACGTGACCGAGGTATCCCTGTCAGGCACAGTTACGCGCTTACTAACCACCACTGCCGACATTACCATTCTCTTTCCCCCAGGTGTCGATGCCACCTTTTGGAGTTATACCAGTTTGGCCTCCAACGGCAACAACCTGCTGTATGTGGCCAATGAGTTGGCGGGCAAGCAAATATCGGGCACCTATTTGGGATATCCCTATCACGCCGACTCGACCGAGTCGATTTTTGTGGTCAACCTCAATTCAGCCACCCCCAGCCCCACCCCTTTCGCCGATGGCGCCATCGCCCCAGAGGGTGTCAATTTTAGCGCCGGCGACGCCTTCCCCATGTACGTGGCCGAAGAAGATATTAGCAACGACGACAGCGGCGTTGGCCGTCTAAGCCAAATCGATGCCGCCGGCAATCGCACCGACTTTTGCACCGGCTTTTCCACCGTAGAAGACGTGGTCCTCGATGAGAACGGCTGGCTGTACGTTAGCGAGGACGGCAACGGCCTGGTCATTCAAATCCGGCCCGGTTCACCGTCCGGCCCCGCGCCCGATGACGAGTTTGTCTGGCTGCCGATTCTGATTCGATAGGGTTGGGGAGTTTGGCGAGTTAAGGGCGTTGGGAAGTGGGTGCTGATTACCTCTTGCGCGGCGTGACATGCCCCGATCACGATCGTGATCGCCTCTTGCGCTGCACGACATGGCCCGATCACGATGTTGATCACGGCATGTAAAATTCTGCAAGCCCCGATCACGATGTTGATCG
>JAGRCC010000515.1 GCA_020433785.1 Anaerolineae bacterium | reverse complement strand
CCAGAGCCGCCCGGCTTTGCTCTTCGTGACTGGCTTTAATCTCTAAGACCTTGGTGCGAAGTTCGCGCAATGCTGTGCCAGTTTTGGAGTCACCGCTTTTGGTCGTCTGATCAATTTTCTCAGTTAGTTTTTGGAAGAAACTGTAATCAAGCAGGCTATGACCGGCCGCGACCAAAGCCGCTATTTCCTGATCGTTGGTCGCGGCTTGGAGTTTTTCTAATAACTCATCCTGACTTTCCAAAACCATTAACCCGATTTTTTGATCAATTTCGGCTACGGCTTTTTTGCCTTGCGTACTCCAGCGAGCCAAAACCGTACGGAGGGCGTAAAGGGCCTGGGCTTGTTCCTGGTCGCCGCCCATATGAGCGGCTTGCATATAGGCCGTGAGGGTTTCAAAGAAGGCATAATCCAACTGGGCGTCGTGGGTTTTGACCAATTCTTTTAGCGTCGCTTCATCAGGCGCTTGCATGAATTCTTGAATAAGTTTGGCTTGGGCCGATTGCTGCTCCAACATCTCTTCGGTAATGCCATCAGCCTCTAGGATGGCTTTAGCCATACTTTCCAGCGAGAGAAACTGTTTGGGGTTAAGCAGGTAAAATTTTATTTGGTCGGCCGGCAGGGTATTAACCAGGCTGTTGGTTAAGTCGCCAATCATCTTTTCCTGAATGGTTTTATCCAAGCTCAGCCCGCCTGGAGCCAGAACCAGAGCCAGCTCTTTTTCCAAATCGTAATATAGGATGGGCATTTCCGGCCGGTTGATAGCCCCGCATTGCGGACACTGCGAGACATTGAGCCGTCCTTGCAAAAAGGCCGCTTTCATGGCCTGATCCTGGCCGTCGATCAGATTATTGAACGGGGCCGTATATTGGGTTCTACAATTTGAGCAGATTACGGGCGTAACTTGATGAACAGGCATAACTTACGGTAACCTTTCTAAGGTAACTAAAATGGTTCTATTCAGCAGTCCGGCAAGTGATCGATCCATGTTGCGGCGCTGGTTGCGCACCAAGACGAATCACCTGACGAGTAACACTAAAATTAAGGATGTATCTTACTAGGTGACTCATGAAATGTCAAAGAACAGAAAAACCGCCACAAGGTCTTTCTTGCGGCGGGACGGTAACATCACCTATTATCTTCTCTATTTTTAATTAATCACGGAAGAAGGTTTCGAAATCTTCGTGATCCTCTTCAGACGGCAGTGTCTCTAAAAAGCTGATCCGGTGCCAGGGAAACAAGATACGAGTGGCTTCGCGGTCGATGTAAATGACCGGCTTGCCATCTCTGGCCCGCACATTCGTAAAAGTCACATAATTTGACAACGGATCCGGCATCTCTTCCATATCACCTAGAATGGCATCTCCACCTTGAACATGAATGACAACCGTAATTGACACTGTGCATCTCCTTACTTAGCTTATCATAAATAACTAGAACATTTCCACTTCAATGAGTAGTTTACCAAGCTGTAATTGATCGCCATGGCGAAGGACTTCGGGCAGGTAAGGAGCCAGTCGTTTACTGTTGATAAACGTACCGTTAATGCTGCCTAAATCCTCCACCACCACGGTGCCCTCTCGTTTAAGAATGCGAGCGTGCCGCCGCGAAACCCCTTTTTCCAACCCGTTGTCATTGGTTAAATCCACTTCCGGAAAAACATCGCTGGCCGGGTCTAGCCGACCCATGTGGATAGCTTTGTTTAACGCGGCTTCCACCTCGCGGCCAGATTCCGTTATTTTGAGACGGATAGATAGAGGGCCGGTGCCTTTGATCAGATGACCGGCTTCACCATCTTCGTCATCCTCGCCTACCCAACCGATCTCGTCCGTTCCTAGAGGATCCGTACCTCGGCGGTCATCTTCTAGAAGATAGGTTCCACATTCGCTGCAAAAGAGCGTGTTTGCTACGTGAGTGGTTCCACAAAATGGACACTTAATCACGGTTTATCTCCTTCGGTAATATCGATAAGCTGCGCGTACCGTACTTTATTTTCTTACGCCCTTCAGCGGATAAATCACCGGTGCGGGCCAACCGGCCAGCTTCGAGAAGTGCGGCTCGGGCTAAATCGGTTTCGCCCAAATTAAGTAAACGCGTGGCCATCGTTTCTAAACGCTGCGTCGCCGCACTAATATGCCCCTTTTCCAAATCATCCATGGCCTTTTCCTGCATTTTGAAGATGGCTAATTTCCCCAGGGCAGTAATAATCGAGGCGGGAATTTCGACATTATTTTGCTGGCTCTCGACAAAGTTACCCATAATGTCCACCCATTCCCAGCTGCGCCGATTATTTTGGCCCGGTACGTCACTATCTACGGTAATACGCAGCAAACGCTTTTCGCCCGGTGTGGCGTGGGCGTGAATTCTAAATTCCATTAATAGGGTTTTGCCGTGGCCTGTGCCCAACGGCCCCAGAATAGCTTTTTCAGTCCGGCTATCCAGGCGATGAATATGCGGCGTTATCTGAAACAATTCTTTGAGGCTGACACCCTCACCCGGATTGATGCTCAAGGTTAATTCACGGGCCACCACACTGCTAAGGTTGCGAATCGTATCTTTAAAGACATCGACAATTTTGCGCGGTGAGTCAATGTAAACCGATGTTCCCCCGGATGAGGCCGCCATTTGGTCAAGTAGATTTTCATTCCAATCCGAGCCAACGCCCATCGTGGTCAGGCTGATTTGATTAAGCCCGCTCCATTCAGCTTTTTTGAGGCAGTCCTCTTCATCGCCGTAGGTTTGGCCATCGGTCAACAGAATCAAATGGTTTACGGACGATTTAGTCCGGCTCTTTTCCAACTCGTTCAGCCCCGCTTGAAGCCCCTGAAACATTTCGGTTCCGCCGCTGGGTTGAATAGTGCTGACGATAGATTTAGCCATCGCCCGGTCAACTTTGCGCTGGCTGGGCAAGATCACTTCGGCTCGGTCACTGAAGATTACCACACTCAGGGCATCATCATCATTGAGCCGATCGACAATCTGGCGCGTGCCTTCCTTGACCTGCTGTAAGCGCATACCTTGCATCGATGTACTACGATCGAGCACCAGACATAAATTCAGCGGCAGCCGGGAGATCGGCAGATCGGCCGCCGGCGTTACATCCATTAAAACGTAAAAAGCCTGCTCTTCAACGTTAGTTAAAAGATGGCTATGACTCACTTTTGCCCGCAGCGAAATAGAGGACGACTTATCCAATCCTTCGGCTTCTCGCAGCCGATCATACGTGCGCCGCTGATCGGGATCGCTGAGAACTTCATAGGCTTCTTGGATATCTTTGAAAGTCTCACCCGCCTCAGGATCAGTATTGACATCGGGATGGTATTTGCGCACCAAAATTCGATACGAGCGTCTTATTTCATTTTCAGTAGCAGTAGGCTCTACCTCAAGAATAGCGTAATAATTTTTGCTAGCTTGCATTTGACTGCTTTCGATAATGCTCTTTTATTTAGGAAGACATTGGTATTTAGTTAACTCGTTTGAGTCTCAATTCCCACCGAAATCACAATTGCGGTGATGTTATCCCGGCCGCCATTATCATTAGCCTTGGCCACCAATTGTTCGCAAGCCTGCTGCGGGGTATCAGCCGTCATCAGGATTTGGTGAATATCATCGTGTTTAACTAAGCCCCATAGCCCATCAGTACACATGAGCAGAGAAGCGCCGGCCGGCAAATGCTGTACATAAGTGTCAACATCGGACGCAACCAGATCGCTTTGGCCGATGGCTTTGTACAAGACATTTTGGGCCTGTTCGATTTCTTCCGGCGTCGATTGGCCTAGTTCTTCGAGACGGCTGGCCAGGGAGTGATCTTTGGTGATCTGTTTTAACGCTCGATCTTTAAAGATATAAACACGCGTATCGCCAATGTGAGCAATATAAGCGTTATTACCGATCACCAGGGTCATGGTGAGGGTTGTGCCACCCTCGGGTACTTCGCGCTGTACGGCTGTATTGGCCGTGGCCACCGCTGCCATCAAAATCTCATTAAGGGACCGGCTTTCGGAAACCTGTTGGCCAAGCAGATCCGGGAGATAGATATCATTTAATATTGTACCTGCACATGTCTGGGCAGCAAGTGCGCTGGCCAGTTCACCTTTCTGATGCCCTCCCATGCCATCAGCCACAATAAACAACCCAAGCAAATCCTGTCCGTGCTCATGCCCTAAGTAAGCCTGTAAGGTAAAACACGAATCTTCGTTTCGCTTACGTTGGCGGCCAACATCTGAGAAGTGACCAACATGAATTCCAGGGGGTAATTGACTCAACAAAATGAAACTTTCAGAGACAATAGTTTTTTGTTCACTTAACTTGCCGTTTTCAGCGACTGACGGTTGAGGTTGAGCCTGAGCGACCTTAACTTTTTGCTGAGTGAAAAGTCGTCGAAGTAAATTCAAGAGTCTAGATCCCGATTTTAGTTAACTGTGAAAATAAGGCAATCTTGGTCTGTTAAAAAATAAGTTAATTAAGCCGGTAAGGCATACACATAATGGTCGGTTGACCCAATATAGACAATACCGTCCACGACTAATGGTGAAGAGGGTACCGGCCCACCCGTCTTAAATCGCCAGCGAAGCTTTCGATCTTTGCGATTAACGCTGATTAACTCACCTTTTTCTTTCGACACCGTCCCAAAGTAGATGGCGTCATCCGTTACGGCCGGTGTTGACACGATAGGCGCATCAGCATTGAACTTCCACTGGACTCGACCTGATTTTACATCAAGTGCGTACAACTGCTTATCTGCCGAGCCGATATAGACCGCATCATCGACAATGACCGGGCTAGAGATCACTTGCTGGGCGGTTCGATGGCGCCAGACCACATAACCCGATTTTGCTTCAAGTCCATAAACATGCCAATCCGAAGAGCCAACAATAACCAAATCCTCAAACAAGGCCGGGCTGGAGGTTACGCCTCGATTGGCTCTAAATTTCCAACGGGCCGCACCCGACGATAGATCAACAGCATACACATGGCCATCTTCGGAACCAAAATAGATCAGTTCGTCGCCTAAGGCCGGCGTTGAGCGGATAGGACCGAGCGCTTCAAACCGCCAAATCACCCGCCCTGTCTGGGCGTTAACGGCATAGAGCTTGTTATCATCCGAGCCGAAAAAGGCGTGGTCAAATTCTACCACCGCTGAAGACCGAACCCGGCCTTGGGTGGGGCATGTCCATTTAAGACGACCGGTATCGGTTAGAGCATATACAATTCGATCTTCGGAGCCAAATATAACGGTATTTTTATACGCCACCGGTTTGGTGGCAATTCCGCCTTCGGTCGCATATTTCCACTTAAACTCACCGTTCTTTAAATCAAGGGCATAGACATTGTTATCATATACCGGCACATAAAGCTTTTCCTTATCAGCCTGAACCGATCCTCTTACTTCATCTTCACATTTGAACTTCCAAATCGGCAAAATCGAGTCGTTCAACTCGTCTTCTTCACCGGCGAAGGGAGCGGTCTGCTGTGGCGGGTAAGGATAAGGCGGCGGCGGCGGATACTGGGGTGGATATTGCGGCGGGTACTGGGGTGGATATTGATAACCCGGCGGGTAGGCTCCCTGTGGGGGGTAAGGTTGGGTTGGGTATGGTTGGGGCGGGGTCGGCGTTGGATCAGTTAACAGGGTGGTTGAAGCCGAATGCGGCAAGACCTGCGTTCCGATGCCAGCGCTAGGGGGCGGTGATATCCCTTCCTCCCACATCCTCAAGGCGTCAGCCAACGCTTCTTTAAATTCCCGGGCCGATTGAAACCGTTTTTGCGGATCGTATTCCAGGGATTTCATGATGACAATATTGGCGCCTTTGGACAGGGCCGGGTTAAGCAATATCGGCGGTTCTTCGTGAAACGTAAACGGCGGTTCCAGCCGAGGGTCGCGTTTGGTCAGGAGGTGGTGCATCGTTGCCCCTAAAGCGTAGACATCACCTCTGGGGTCGGCTACGCCTTTATACTGCTCCGGCGGCGAATAGCCTTCGGTGCCAATCATAGTCCCCTTTTGGCCGACCTCAAACGCCTTGGCAATCCCAAAGTCAATAAGCGCAATCTTATTTTGGTCGCGCAGCATGATGTTTGAGGGTTTAAGATCTCTAAAAACAATGGCCGGGTCACGTCCGTGCAGGTAAATCAGCACATCGCAGACTTGAATGGCCCAATCCAGTACTATCTCCTCTTTGAGCATCCCCTGGGTGTTTTCAAGAACTTCTTCTAAATCGCTGCCTTTGACATATTCCATGGCCAAATAGCTGCGCACCCCTTCGGTAAAAAAATCGTAGATTTGGGGGATACCGGGATGATTGAGCTGGACTAGAATATTGGCCTCTCGCATGAAGCTTTGGACCGCCAGCCGGCGCACGTGCGGATCAGGGGTAGTGCTAATCATCTCCTTTAGCGCGCACAGCCGAGTTACGCCGCTGAAGCGTAAATCTTGGGTTAGATAAACCGCGCCCATGCCACCAACGCCAAGCACTTTAATCACTTCGTATCGATTTTGAAGTACAGCGCCTTTTGGAAGAATGTTCTCGTCGTATTTGTCGTCGCCGCCAGAGCCTCCGGAACCGAGATCTCCCAATCGTTGCGTGTCAATTGCCACTATATTCTCCTAACCCAAAACTCTAATTTTTTAATTATATCTATCTAAGCATTGAAATGCAATCATTTTCT
>JAGRCC010000514.1 GCA_020433785.1 Anaerolineae bacterium | reverse complement strand
TGCGGGAATGACATCGGCCGGCGTTTCTCCTCGAAACACATATAGAGCCTAAATAAAACCATACTGTGATCCTAAAAGCCAAAAAGGAGGGGAACCATGACGGTTTCAAGTGGGTATAAAAAAACAAGGTGCATTCAAGCCACCCAATTTGATGATCTACAAAGCCGGGAACGGCTGGTGGGGGTGTTGAGTAGTATTTTGTTAAATCGAGACCAGCCTATTGACGGCAACGTTGTACCCCGTGATCTTGAACCGACTTTGGCTCAGTTGGGTAAATATCGCGTCGGGTTAATTCGGGTGCCACCTGGCTGCGGCCCGTCTTATTACAGCCAAGAGTTCTATACCGCTTTTATGCCTTTAACCGGACAGTGGCACTATACCTGGCCTGTCGAGGACGGAGCAGAGAAAAAGATCACTGTCGAACCGGCCGATCTGCTCTTTCTGCCGACCGGTTCGGGCCGGAGCTTTGAAAACATCGGGGATCAAGAAGCGTGGCTGTTGGGTATTGCTGAAATCAACATCCCTTGAGATGTAAGGTCCAGGATAACTGGTGGCTATGGGGCTATTTTGGGCGTATCAGCCAAGCCCGATTCAAATTTGGCGTCTTTTTCGCCGGCCAGACCGTGGGTTTTTTGGTTATACTTGCCCCGGAGATCATTGTAGCGAGTTCCCTCCCACAAAGGTACACCATTAAAATAAGCCGCCCGGCCAATCCGGTGGGCGGCCACCGGGGCGGTTAGCAGCAGAAATATAATGGTGGCAATGGCTCGGCTGGAGATACTCAGATCATCAAAAAAGGCCACCGCCGCCAGTAAGATAAAAATCACGCCCAGCGTTGACGACTTAGTAGAGGCCGACATCCGCAAGTACAGGTCGGGTAAGCGGACGACTCCAATGGCCGAAATCAACATAAACGCTGCCCCGATAAGAATACAGAGCAAACCTAACACTTCTCTAATAATCATTTTGTTCCCTTTTCAACGTAATAAGCAAACGCAATCGTGCCTAAAAATGAAACCAAGGCCACAATCAAAGCCACGTCCAGGAATATCGGTTCGTTGTAAGCGATGGCATAGGCGGCAATCACCCCAATTCCCAGCGTAGACATCAAATCAAGGGCAACGACCCGATCAGATAGCGTGGGGCCTTTGATCAAGCGAATTAAGGTCAGGAAGACCGCTACCATTAAAAGCGGTAAGATAACCGTAAAATCAACTGCTTGTAGGATCATTCAAACACCTCGATAACCTTCCGTTCGAAGCCGTCTTTGATGTCGTGGTGAAACGCTTCCACACTATCGATGTGCATCCCGTGGACGTAGATAACACTGCGGTCGTCAGAGATATCGATGCTCAGCGTGCCGGGGGTCAACGTAATCATATTAGCCAGGGTGGTAATGCCCATATCCGTTTTTGAGTCGAGCGGCACGGCGATGATACCCGGCCGCATCGAGCTAAAGGGGGCCAACACACTGTAGGCTACCCGTAAATTCGCTTTGATTAACTCCCACAGAAAAAGCGCGATTAACTCGATAATCTGCCGTAGTTTTACAAAATAATCGGACGCGCCCATAACATACTGCATCATCCATAAGGCCACATAGCCCAGTACGAAACCGGCCAGGAGATTGATGCCTGAAAATTCGCCCAGCAGCGCCGACCAGGCTAAGGCCAGCAGAATATTCAGTAGAAATATGCCCAAATTGTCCATAGTGTCTCTCCAAGAAGGTGTTAGTTTTATGAGTTACGCCGTTCTTCAAAAGGTGACAGTCACTTTTTGCCACATCTGAGTGGCTGTCACCTGGTTTGATACCCAAGCGATCAGGCTGAATTAATTTATTGAGCTTGCACGATGCCGTCCAGCAGTTCGGGTCTAACCGCGTGGATATATTGGTTCGGATCCAATAACTGCTCGGCGGCGGCTATGGCCAGTTGAACAAACGGCTCAGAGAAAAGCCCAATAACAATCGTTACCGCCGCCAAAGCAGCGACCGGAACGATATAGCCGGCCAGGCTGCCCAACGACGGATCTTCGGGCGGATCGGCCGGGTCGAGCGCGGGATCGGCTTTCCAGAAGACCTCGGCCCAGATTTTTGTCATCGAAAAGATCGTCAGCAGACTGACAACTAAGGCCACAGCGACAATGGTATACTGGCCAGCCTCAACCCCGGCTCGAATTAAGACGAATTTAGCCCAGAAACCGGACAACGGCGGAATACCGGCCAGAGAAAAAGCGGGAATTAGAAACAGAACGCCCAGCAGCGGGTACAGGCGATAAATGCCACCCAATTTCTTTAACTGATACGAGCCGCGCAGCCGGTAGACAATACCACTGACCAAAAACAGATTTGTTTTGACCACGATATGGTGGGTAATGTAGAAGACCGCCCCGGCAATGGCCAAAGGGGTATATAAGGCCAGTCCCATCACCATATAACCAATCTGGCTGACAATGTGGAATGACAGAATGCGGCGAAACTCATTTTGAGCAGCCGCGCCCAAAACGCCGCTAAGCATGGTAAACCCGGCTATAACCAACAAGATGGTGTGGGTATAGGCTGGATCGATGATAAACAGCAGCGTAAACACGCGAATGAGCGTATAAACCCCGACCTTCGTTAACAGTCCGGAAAAGATGGCCGATATAGCCACCGGCGGGGTATGATACGAGGCCGGCAGCCAGAAAAACAGCGGGAATACGGCCGCTTTGAGGCCAAAAGCAATCAAAAAGAGCATGGCCAGAGTCAGCACAATGCCGGGTTGGTCCGACTGTCTGAGTTGAATGGATAAATCGGCCATATTCAACGTACCAACCAGACCGTAGAGCAAACCGACGGCCGCTAGAAAAATAGCTGACGAGATGAGGTTGAGGGTCACATATTTGATACCCCCTTCCAACTGGTTGGGCTCGCCACCTAAGGCAACCAACACAAATGAGGAGATGAGCATAACTTCAAACCAGACATACAGGTTAAACAGGTCGCCGGTTAAAAAGGA
>JAGRCC010000513.1 GCA_020433785.1 Anaerolineae bacterium | reverse complement strand
AGGTCGATGCCCAGCCGCCGCGACAGGGTTTCAACCTGGCTGATGGCTTCGGTTTCGCAGGTGTCCAGCCCGGCGGTGATGATAATCAGGCTGTTTTTGGTGCTGTGGCTCAAATCGAAATCGCTGATGGCCTGCACAATGGCCTCGGTCAGCGGCGCTTTGCCCTGTGGGGAGAGGCCGGCCAGGGCGGCGCTGATTTGCCCGCTGTCAGCGGCTACCGGCTCAACCAGCAGTTTGGTATCCTGGCACGGTTCCAACCCGGATTCGCCGCCGCCAAAAATACGCAAGCCGGCGTTGACGTTATCGGGTAGAATACGCAGTTCTTTATCCAGCGCGGCGCGAGCGATGTCAATTTTGGGCCGGCCGTCCAGGGGTTCGGCCATATTGCCGGAAGCGTCAATGATAAATTGCCACGTCGCCAGCGAGGGGGCCGGGCGGGTAAAGTAGTAGACTCCCGCGCCAATGGCGACCAACGCCAGGCAGCCCAGCAGCAACGCTCCGATGATCCCGCCCACCAGCCAGCCCCGTTTATTAGGTGTAGCGGCCACCGGCGGCGGGGCCGGGGTTGCCGCGGTCGGCCTGGGTATGTCCGGGGCGGTGTTTACCGCCGCGGGGTCGGCTAAACTGCGCTTGAGGCCGTCGGCCAGGGCGGTGGCGGTGGGATACCGGCTGGCCGGGTCTTTGGCCGTGGCTTTGAGCACGACGCCCTGCAACACATCGGGAATATCCGGGCTAAAGGAGCGCGGCGGCGGCAAGGGATCGTTGACCACCTTTAAGATAACCGCCAGCGGGGTGTCGGCCTGATAGGGGACCTGGCCGGTCAGCATTTCATACAGCACAATGCCCAGCGAGTAAATATCGGCGGTGGGGCCGATATCGGGCAGACCACGCGCTTGCTCCGGGGCCATATAGGCCGGGGTGCCAATGCTGACGCCGGCTTCGGTTTGCTGGCCGGTCTGGCGGTCTTGCTCTAAAATTTTGGCAATCCCAAAATCGGTCAAGATCGCTTCCTGACGCGGCGTGAGCATAATGTTGGCGGGCTTAATATCGCGGTGCAGCACCCCCTGCTGGTGCGCGTAATGCAAGGCGGCGGCAATCGGCTCGATGAGTTCAGCCACCCGATTAAAGGGGCGGATGGCGCCGTGTTGTTGCAGGTGGTGTTTCAGGTCATGGCCTTCAATAAACTCCATAACCATATAGTAGAAGTTATCTTGCTGACCGTAGTCATGCATTTGCACAATGTTGGGATGGCGCAAGCGGGCCACCGCCTGGGCTTCGCGCTGAAAACGCTCCTTAAAGCCAGGCTGGTTGGCGAATTCGGGCCGGATGATTTTTATGGCCCGGTATACATCCAGGCCGGGGTGGTAGGCTTTGTACACATAAGCCATACCGCCGCCGCCCAAGCGTTCCACAATTTGGTATTGCTGGATAGTCTGCCCGACAAGATCACTCATATAACGGTAACTCTCCTCATAAAGCTATTTGTAGGTTGGGTTGAATGGATCAATACGATCCGCCGTTGCCCAAAGGGTTGGGTTTCGCCGGAGATTCAGGCGCTAAAACTCGGGATGAAACCCAACATTAGCTCACTAGAGGCCAAAATTTTCCGGCTCAATCCAACCTACACTGATTTATCGAACTGAGGTTATCAGGCTGGAATTAAATCACCCGTCAACGACCTTTTAAGCCGGATTTATGGCCTCATTCACCTCCGCCAACCGCAACAGCAATTCCAGTTCTTCCTGAAATCGCTCCGGCGTCGGTACCCAGCGCGGTGTAACGTCCTCGCTGTATAGCAGCGTACCCTGCTTCACCTTGTACTCAACCGTCGGGCCTCCCAGTCGGGCCACCATGTCAACGACGCCGGCCCCCCGCAAACTCTCCTCAAGCGACTTATCTTTGGTCTCAACCCCCCAGCCTGTTTGACCAAAGCCTGGCAGCGACGTTTTATAAACGACGCTCCAATCCTGCCTGCCCGACACGTCCTGGATTTCGATGTCGAAATAGTTATACGTATGGCCGCTTTCCCCGGAGTACCTGTTTCTGCCGGGCGCCATACTGGCCCGCACCTTCCTCCGCCGATAAGTCCCCGTGAGCCAACTGGTGGCAGCGCCCCCGCCGTCATTTGTAACCGTACCGTTGATAATCGGGGCGAGCGGAGCCCAGGCCTTGACGAATCGCCCGTTTTTGAACTTATTCAATACCAGGCCGGCGGCGAAGACGAGAATAAGAAAGGGGATGAGGATGGCCGCGCCTACAATCATATCCCATGTGTCCTGGCTCATATACCCAAAACCTCCGCGTTCACATTATTGGCCCTGCTTGTATCAAGGTTACTTCAGCACCGAACTTGAAGATTGCCCTAACGCTTGAGTTATGGCGATTGCGGGTTAGCAAACTTACCTTCAATCACCCGAATGATTGTCGCCCAAGTTACTTTCAATTTAAGCCAAGATTAGCAATTCGCTACCAGCGATTTGTTGTGTTGCGTTACCTTTAAATGTTTACAGGTTTCTAAATTTTATACAGATAAAACTACACCTCTGCTAATATCGTTCTTCGATACGTCCAATTATCTACTGCAACTTCCTCCGGCACTCTTTGCAAATGTTTCAGGTTATAGGGCAAATCAGGTCGTGTTCTTATCCAGTTGTTTAAACTCTTTATGGAAATATTGTTTTCTTCTGATAGCATGTTTTCGAGTGAAAACCAGTCAACAATACTGACTTGACGATTAAACTCCAAATGCATGGGCATAGGCCAACGAAATAATAATAACCCATTTATTTTGTCTTTATTCTCAACTTCACCAATCCAATTTTCTAACAATCGCAAATTATTCTGAAAAAACTCAAGGTATCGTTGAACCTGTCTAATTCCTTCTCGACTTTCGCTCAAAGATTTAGATTTGCGAATGACTTGAGATGCACCACTCGGTGCTAGAGTGTGTTTATAATCAATTACAAGTAGTTCTTTTTTTTGCGGATCGTATAACAAGAAATCTGGTGTAATTTTATTACCGTCAGCATCGACAAATCTTTTTTCTCTAAAGACTCTAAAATTTAGTTGTGCAAAGATTTTTTCAATTTGATCTAAACTGGACTGCTCAAGTACCTGAACGAAACCCGCATAAATCTCATCTTTTTTAGACTTGTGCAGAGCATCAGCGATCATAGGCATTGGATCCAGGATTGTAACAAGACGAGATAACAGAAATAGTTTACCGCTCTTTGATTTAACAAACGGTTGAGTAACTATCGAAGAGTGAAAATTACCTGTATCAAAAGTTAGATCTTTCACTATGGCACGCAAAGAAGATCGATTTACACCGCTGATTTCGCTCAACCACCTAATCATTTGGTTTTCGGAAAAAACAACTATGTGTGACCCCGCTTCATTTTCAGGGCCAAACTGCTTATCCATATAGTCTTCGGCCCAAGAAATATACAAGCCATGAATAAATAGTGCAGCAAAAAAATGTCGGAACTCATCCAAGCAATACCCTTGCAAATCCGTTTTTGCAGGTAGTTCCGGCCAAAGAGTTTTGCTCAGCCATTCAAAGGCTATCTGATGAGATTTCTCATTTCTCTCGATCTTCCATGAAATATCTACCCCTTGCAATCGCTTTGTGAATCTATCTATCCAGGCGGAAAAACCACTCTGAAGTTGATCGGATGGAATTTCATCCAAAGCCCTTTTTGAATAGAATTCTTCAGAGGCTGCTTGTGTAAGTAAGAAAAAGGTATCAAAGTTTGCAGGGAACTCAAACGAAATCATTTTCCGGGTTTCATCCAAATTGCACTCTAGAGCACCCCTTGTCCAAGCTACATGATCTTGTGCTAACTTAGCATAGTCCATACCCCATGCCAGTAAATCAAATGCCTCTCTATTAAGTTGCTGCCAAGAAGCTCCAGGCAAATACACACGTGTTGGGGGAGGTTCAGCAAGCCAACGTAAACAATGACTTACAGCATCGAGAACATACCGGAATCCTGAGCGTCTCCAAAAATATGACCGGTCTCTTAAATCTGTGTTATTAAAATCGCGTTCTATATCTCCCAGCAATTTTAGAGTATGAGCAATTGCACTTTCCCTCGGACGGCGCAAAAGCATAAAATTCTTGTGTTTCTGATCTAGAACTGTGAGTTCTACATTTCTAATAGCTTTTTTGATTAGGGATTTTGATCTGGACATAAATATAACATTTGTTAACTTTCAACGGGTATTATCAAAACCAAAGTAGGACAGCCCACGTACTGATTTCAGCAGCCCAACAAGGATAAGATCAACTTGCCCAACCGATTTTATTACGCATCAAAACCAATTCTTCCAACATTTCTCAACTATTATCACACAAACCCTAACCGTTTTCAATAGGACTACCATCTACACGGGCAAAACGTTACCACGGTGAGGGGGTAGGGGGTAGGTAGTAGGGAGTAGGGAGTACGGAGTAGGGAGTACGGAGTAGGAGATGAAATGGTAATCGACCGGCAGCGCCACAGACGGCGGTGGGGCTAAAGCCAAGGCGGTTTTAGGGCCAAGGGCGCGGCAACCGGCCAATAGGGGTCTCTGGCACGGTCGAGGGCGGTGAATCCGAGAAATAGAGATGCCTCGCGGCGGCGAGGTCGTTCCATCCAGGAAATAAAGGTCGCTCGCGGCGGCGAGGTCGATCCATCCGCGAAAAAGGGGTGTCTCGCCGCGGCGAGGTCGATGAATCGGCTGTACAAGAGGCGTTTTTGTTGGCGAAGACGCATGTTACGGTGGAAAAACGAAACAAAAGTTGACGAAGACGCATGTTACGTTGGAACA
>JAGRCC010000512.1 GCA_020433785.1 Anaerolineae bacterium | reverse complement strand
CAGGAGCAGGGCCTCATCGAGAAATTTGATCCCGCCTGGCCCTACTACGAACATTTGACCACTAACCTGATCAACATGGATATTATCCATAATGGCGAACTCGCCATTGTGGTGGACTCGATGTACGGTTCCGGGCGCGGCGTGTTTGGCGAGGTGGTCTCACGCACCCGCACCAAAATTCACGAGCTGCACAATGATCTGCACCCCGGTTTTGGGGGCGTCCATCCTGAACCGTTAGCGAAAAACCTAAAAGCGTTGATCGCCACTGTGCAAAATGAAAATGCCCACTTAGGGGTAGCCACCGACGGCGACGCCGACCGTATTGGTGCGGTTGACGACCGGGGTAATTTTGTCGATCCTCATACAATTATGGCGCTATCTGTACGGTACCTGGTCGAACGACGGGGTTTATCAGGAGCGATTGCCAAGACCATCAGCAGCACGTTGATGCTCAATCGCCTGGCCAAAAAGTATGGGTTGGCCTTACACGAGACGCCGGTGGGTTTTGATGTAATAGCCGATTTGATGATCAATGATGATATTCTATTAGGCGGTGAAGAGTCCGGCAGTATCAGCATTAAGGGCCATATTCCGGAAGGCGATGGGATATTAATGGGGTTGCTGCTCATGGAAATTGTGGCCGATGCTGGCGTTCCCTTATCAGAATTAATTGCCGATTTACAAAGAAATTTTGGCCCGACCTGTTACAAACGTCACGATTTTCGCCTTAAGACGTTTGTTGAAAAATCAGAGATGGTTAAGAAATTGGTCAACGATGCGCCCGAGACCATCGCCGGAGAATCGGTGGTAAAAGTTGACTCTGACGATGGGGTTAAATATTATTTGGCCGACGATAGCTGGCTTCTGATTCGACCATCAGGCACAGAACCGGTGTTGCGGTTTTACGCCGAAGCCAGCGATAGCCGGGCTGTAGAGGCCATGCTGGTTAAAGGGCGTGAATTGGCCGGGGTTGACTGACATCACAAACGCCGCTCCATTGGAGCGGCGTTTTTTTATCCCTTTTGTTTTGAACGAGCTAAGATAAACTTAAGTTTGCCCTACAAATTTTGGTAAATTAGGGTAAAAACCCATTGGGATTCTGTTGAAGCGTTCCCTGTCTTACCTCAAAGTGAAGGTGCGGCCCGGTTGAGTTGCCGGTGCTGCCCATCTCCCCGATCTGCTCGCCCTTGACCACGTTTGTCCCGGCTTCGACATAATAAGCATTGAGGTGAGCGTACAACGTTTGAAACCCATTGTTATGGTCGATGACCAGATGATAGCCGTACATATTATCCCAGCCGGCGACAATAACATAACCGGAGTCGGCGGCCAAAACGGGTGCCCCAATAAAGGCGGCAATATCAATACCGGGGTGATAGCTAAAAAAGCCTTGAGAAATTGACCCTGTGGCCGGCCAGCTAAAAAAGCCGGTCCCGGTGGTTGCATCATCGGGCACGGGTCCGGTGTAGGCATAAGTGGTCACCGTGCGGGGTACAAACGGTTTACTGCCACCAGGAACAATCAACCACTGCCCCGGCTGGATGATCGGATTTTCAGGGTCAAAGGCATTCGCCGGAAGATCAATGATACCCTGTACATCCGTCTTATAGGTGCTGGCAATGCCTTCCAATGTATCAGAGCCGCCCACTTGATGGTAAACCCCATCTACCGGCAGGATAGTTACGGTTTGACCTACTGACAGCAAATCGGGGTTTTTCTCCAAATCTGCATTGGACCAAATCAGCGTTTCAGGGGACAAGCCAAATCGATACGCAATGGCCGTAATCGTATCCCCACTCTCCACCACATACGATCTGATTTCATCCGACGCCGGCTGGCTAAAAACAGATCGATCGGGGATAGTTGTTCGGGGCACGGCGGCTTGGAAAAGAACACCGTCTTGATTGTTTATCAATTGGCCGGATAAAGCCAGAGGCGGTGTATTATCTTCTACGTCAGAAGGCTGAATAACTTCACCGGCGGCGGTACGTTTGAGTGGGTGGATAGCCCCGATTTGCCCCCAAGGCAGGCTTAGGCTGCTTAACCCAATAGCCAAAAACGCAATAAGGATCATGGTGAGATGGGGTAACGTACGGTTGGATAAGACTTCGTAGTTGGAAAAATTCTGTACTGTGTGAGAAATTTGTTTAATTGACCCTAAATTAGTAATAAAGGATAAACTGGCCTCAGCGGTATTTTCAACAGGCTCATACTCATGAATGGGTAGAACCCCGTCATTCAAGCCGCTGGGTGGTTTTTTAGTAAATGATGAGTGCATATAGTTATCGTCTGACGACTAAGTTATTGACTAAGCGATTATGCTTAGGCTGACTCACGTAGTAAATTCGCTATAATGCAAAAAGTGGTCAGCATGATAGCTGACCACTTGAAATGAGTCAAATTAGTTAGGATGGTGAATTAGATAACTTCTACATGTTGTGTAGATGGGAGATGAGGAGATTGCCTTTAACAATCTCCTCATCTCTAATTTCCTTTTGGCGCGTGTTCAGCTTGATAACAAACCAGCTTTTTAATAAATATCTTTATGTAGCGTAGCTAAAAATTCGATGTTGTTATCGGTTTTAGGCAGCCGTTCCAAGATCATTTCAGTGGCTTCCCCGCCACCGCCCACCGCCGTAATCATTCGGCGCAGCGTCCAAACCTTGGATAGTTCGTCCGGATCCAGCAGCAGATCCTCGCGGCGAGTACTCGACCGTTCGATGTCGATAGCCGGGAAGAAGCGTCGTTCAGACAGCTTACGGCTTAGATGCATCTCCATGTTGCCGGTGCCCTTAAATTCTTCGTAAATAACATCATCCATGCGGCTGCCGGTATCCACCAAACAGGTCGCGATGATGGTAAGACTGCCGCTTTCCTCAAGGTTTCGGGCGGCGCCAAAAAACCGTTTAGGCGGGTACAGCGCGGCCGGATCGATCCCACCGGAGAGGGTACGGCCACTGGGCGGCACCACCAAGTTGTAAGCTCGAGCTAGACGGGTGAGCGAGTCCATCAGCACCACCACAT
>JAGRCC010000511.1 GCA_020433785.1 Anaerolineae bacterium | reverse complement strand
ACCGATGTTAGCGACGCCGCCGGCAGCGGTGTGTTCGACATTCGCCGGCAGCAGTGGGCCGACTCGATCCTCAATAAAGTCGGGCTACCGGTCGATCTGTTGCCCGAACCGCTGCCGTCAACGGCCGTAGCCGGGTCGCTTACCTCGTCGGTGGCCGAGGTGTTGGGACTGCCCGTGGGTATTCCGGTGGTAACCGGCTGCGCCGACCAGCCGGCTCAGGCCATCGGCAATGGGTTGATTAAGCCGGGCCGCGCCTCGGTCACGACCGGCAGTGGCGGACAGGTCTTTACACCCATTCAGCTCAACTCGACGTCGGGGCAAACCGACCCGCGCCTGCACGTTTTCATCCACGCGGTGCCGGGGCTGTGGTATGTCCTCGGCGCGATTCTGTCGGCGGGGCTGTCGCTGCGCTGGCTGCGCGATCTGACTGGTTTGCCTCAATCGGGCCAGGCTTATGCCACGCTCAGCGCCGAAGCCTCAGCTGTTCCGGCCGGAGCGGCAGGCTTGATCTTTCTGCCTTACCTATCTGGCGAGCGCACCCCGCACATGGACCCGCTGGCCCGGGGCGGCTTTATCGGCTTGACCCACTTCCACGGGCGCGGCCATCTGGCACGGGCGGTAATGGAAGGCGTCACTATGGCGCTGCGGCAGGCGCTGGAATTAAGCCTGTCACTGGGGGGACAGGTCGACACGATTATCGCTGCCGGGGGTGGAGCCGAGAGCGACGTCTGGCGGCAAATTCAAGCCGATATCTTGGGCCTGCCGATGCAGCAGTCGCTGTTAACGGAACAGGCCGGCGTTGGAGCCGCGCTGCTGGCGGGAGTGGGAGCGGGGATTTACACCGATCTTAATGAAGCATGCGCCCAGGTTGTCCAATATGGGCCGCACACCCAACCTGACCTGACTCGCCATGACCGCTACAATGATCTCTATAGGCGATTTATCGAGCTTTATCCTCGTTTGAAGAATGATTTTCACTGGTTGGCAAACTTTTAGGGGTTAAGAGCATAATCTATAGAAAATCGAAATTGACATCTTCCTACTTTTGGCTCATACTTATGCTTACCTATCGGGTGAGCAGCATTTCTCATGCCAACTGTGTTCCAAATTGGGCCACACAGTTTTATATTCTTTAGTTTAGATCGACCGGAACCACCCCATATACACGTTAAACGCGATAGACAAATCGTAAAATTCTGGCTTGAGCCTGTTTTTATGGCCAAAAATCGTGGCTTTAAAGAACACGAGTTGAGTCAAATTGCTGAGTTAGTCGAAAACAATCGAGAAAGAATACTAGTACTAAATAATCAAGCTTACGGTTAGTCACTTCTTTGCATTTAATGCTCGGTTAAAAAACCCAACCACCCGCACCTCATACTCATCCGGCGCTACAGCCCGATACTCCCCGTGGCTAGCCCTATCGACCACCCACAGCGTGACATTGTCTCCGGCGGCGGCTTGTTGTTTCATCCCACCAGGAAAGTAATCGACCGCGTCGGCCACCTCGCTCACTTCGGCATACCCCAGCGTCAGCAGCCCCATCCCGGCGCGCCGCCGCGACTCGAATGGAAATACGGCTAACCGTCAAAGCTCACGCTGATGAGGCGGCAACTGGTCAAGATACTGCTCTAAGGCTTTATGGGCTGCCTCATAAGCCTGTTGGATATGACCTACCATCTCTTCAACGCCTTCAATTGCGCCGTGTTTTGTATGTTTTTCCAACCTAAAACATAAATCAGACAGATTTATGGCCCCATACGTAGCGCTGTTAGCCCTTAAATTGTGGGCCAGGCGATTAATCGTACCGGCGTCTTTCCGGACAACGGCCTCTTGCAACTGCGCAATCACGATCGGCGCTTTTTCCAAAAATATGGCGACCAGTTGTGTCACTACCTCTGGCCCATCTGCATCAAACTGGGCTTGAAACGTTTCCAGCTTAGCCAGATCGATGGCGGCTTCGGCAGGAGCATGATGGGGTTGATCATGCTGGGCCATATCATTAAGGGGCGCCGAAACCGGGGACGATGTTTGACCAAGGGCTGTTTTACTTACCTCAAGTATTGAGCTTTGTTCCTCCGATTGGGCATGGACATCATGATCCATCGACGCCACGCGAGATTGGCATTGACTCAAAGCCCTGATGAGTGCGTCTATTTGCACCGGCTTGCTGACAAAATCATCCATGCCTGCCGCCAAATAATTTTCGCGGTCTCCTTGCAATGTATTAGCGGTTATCGCAATAATTCGCGGCTGCTGATTAGCCGGGATTTGTTGTCGAATGATGCGAGTAGCCGCCACCCCATCCATGTCCGGCATGTTGACATCCATTAACACGGCATCATAAGGTTGCTGCTTGAGCCCCTCAACTGCGTCCCGACCGTTGGTCGCCAAGTCGGCCTGATAGCCAAGATGCTCTAAAATCTTTATAATCACGAGTTGATTGACCGAATTATCTTCAACGACCAACAAACGCAGTGGATGCTTTTGCCCCATCTGCCTATCAAAACTGGGCTGAGGTATATTGGGCAAGTGTGCCCCCTTTTCTTCTGCCATAGGTGACGAGACCGCTTTAGCCATAATCGTAAAGTAGAAGGTCGAGCCTTGTCCCATCGTACTTTCGGCCCAAATCGTACCCCCCATCATTTCGCTTAAATGTTTGCTGATAGCCAGCCCCAACCCGGTACCACCATATTTACGGGTGATGGACGCATCAACCTGGCTGAATGATCGAAACAGACGCTTCAAGTCATCTTCTAAAATACCAATCCCGGTATCTTTTACCGCAAAGTGCAGTTGGTAAAGGTTGTCGGTTTCAGCCTGACCTGTAATAGAAACGACAACCTCACCTTTTTCGGTAAATTTGACGGCATTGCCGACCAGGTTCATCAAAATCTGGCGAAGACGGGTGATATCGCCTTCAAAAACGGGCGGGAGTGTATCGTCAACCAGATAAGCCAATTCCAGACCCCGCTCAGCCGCTTTGGGCGCGACTAAATGCAAGGCTTCTTCAACGCAGCGCCGCAAGCTAAACGGCTGATATTCCAGATCCAGTTTGCCGGCCTCGATTTTAGAAAAATCGAGAATATCGTTAATAATAGTCAGCAAGGTATCGCCGCTGGTATGAATAATTTCGACAAACTCACGCTGCTGGGCGGTGAGGGCGGTATCTAGCAGCAGACCGGTCATCCCAATGACGCCATTCATGGGGGTCCGGATTTCATGGCTCATATTGGCCAGGAATTCGCTTTTGGCCTGCGTGGCGGCTTCGGCGGCTCGCTTGGCTTCGGCCAGGCTGCGCGTTCGTTCGGCCACCTGCGTCTCTAGGTTATTGTACATTTTAGCATTGTCAAGGGAGAGGGCCATTTGGGTCGATAACAGATTGAGCAGTTCTAACCGTTCGCGGGTAAAAGCATTGGTCGCTAGATTATTTTCCAGGTACAAAATACCGCTGAGCCGACCTTGATTGACCAGGGGCACACAGATGACCGATTTGACTCCGCGCTGCTGAATATAGGGATCGTGGCTGAAATCCGAACTGCCGGCCGCGTTGTCCAGCACGACGCTGGTACGGGTGCGGGCCACGTGGTCGACAATCTGGGGTGACACGGCCTGGCTGGCCTGGAGATCGAGCGCCTGCAGCACGGCAATCTCAGATCGATCAACATCCCCCTGCGCCTCAATTACCCACGGGCCGTCTCGCTCCAGCAGCAGGGCCCCACGTTGAGCCCCGGCATTTTCAATGACGATCCGCATCAATTTCTTGAGCAGTCGATCGAGCTCAATTTCGCCCGCGATAGCCTGCGAGGCTTTGACGACCGTCACCAGATCGAGCGGTGCGCCGAACGTACCGCCGGCGGCGCTACCCTTGGCCAGATCGTTACTAACCGGATTGAGTTGATTGACCTGAGGACTCAAGAAAGGAACCAGCAGCCAGGCGTAGCGCTGCTCCAACTGGGCTGCTTTGGCTGTTGCGCCCCACCGGAGATAGCCGGCGTGAGCGTCTCGTAGATAAGCTTGAGCCACATTCTCTTTGCTCCAGTCAAGATAGAAGCTAGCCGCCAGCTCATTGGCCAGGGCGACTTCACGCCTGTAACCATTTTCTTTGGCTCCGGCAATGGCCCGGTCATAAGCCTCTAGCGCCGGCAGCTTTTCGCCCAGCAGCCGGTGACGTTCAGCCTCGACCAGGTCGAATTTATGCTGGCAGTTCATCGGGGCATGCTCGGCCCATAGTTTCACCTTCGCCTGATTAGCCTCTATTTTTAGAAGCAGTTCATCGATATCCCCCTGTGGAGCCTCGCGGTGCGCGGCCAAGCGAGCCAGGGAATCAAAGAAATAAAAGATAGGGATATAAGCCATACTGGTAACCCCATCTAAATATTGTTCCGTGAGTAACGCATCCGCAACCGCTTGATGGTAGTCACCGAACAGGTAGTTGAGCAACAATTTGTGGCAAGAGAGGTAAAACAGGCCCATCCGATCATTGGCTTGCAAATGAAGGGGCAGCATTGTTTCCTCATCATAATATTGTCCCTTCAAATAGTTCGAGGAGGTGTGCCCTTCTCGCAACTCATGCACGACCTGATGCAGAATCTGATAGTATTGAAAGGCCGTCATTTGCTTGAGTTGGTAAACCGCCTCACTCAGGGCAAAGGCTTCCCGTTGCAGTTCTACCAGAGACGGCCCCACCCCGGCAAAATAGGCATATCCGGAATAAAGCACAGCCGAATACCCGGCGAACTCAAAATCACCCGTTTCCACGCCGCTGTAATAGGCTGAGCGCAGCGGGGCTAGCATCGCGCCGATGGGATCTTTCCAATGTTTAATGAACCCATGACCAATACTATGAACTTTACAATACAGCGCGTTAGCATTCAATTGGTTCAATAAATCGATCGCCAGTTGGCCGAACTGATAACCGGCTTCAAAGTTGCCCATCACCCCGCATAAGATCAACCCGTAAGCCGCGTAACTGTGGGTTGAGATGGGCGTGTTGCCGTGATTGATCGATAGATTGACCTCCTTGAGGGTGAGCAAGGTGTAGAGTTCTTGCGAACTGATAAAGGAGGCCGCCAGGATACTGGTCAAGAGGCGCATGGTCGCTAAATGGTAAGGATCCGTCATCCGCGGTAGGGTAACCAGTTCCTCAATGCCCTTCTCCTGCCAGGCTAACTGCGTCTCCTGTAAGGCTAAGATGATATCATTCTGATTGGGCTTTTCAGGAAATTCGACCCCCAGCAATTTAAGCGCTTGCAGCCCGGTTTTCACGCCTTCTAACAACTTGTTCTGCGCGATCAAAATCTGACATTCGACTTCATAAACTTTGATCGTGTCCAGTACCGTTTGCGCTTCTTGCAAAACCGTTTTGGCCAGCCGGGTAACGTCTTCAAAATTACCGCTGAGAAAGGCCGCTTCCAGCGACGCTTCATATAACTTTAAGGACAAATCATATCGGTCTTGCCAGCTATCGGTGGGGAGAAGTTGACGCCCGGCCGTGAAAAAATCCCGGGCAGCTTGGTAAGCCGTGGCGGCTTTGGCTTTCTGCCCGGCGATTAAATTTAACTGCGCCAGGGCATACTGTTCAGCCGGCTCAACCACCAAGGCCGCCCCTCGATTAAACTGATGGACCAGCTCAAAAATCGACTCGTTCTGCTCGGCGGCCGAGCTATGCTGCCGCATGAGCCGGCCGATGCGTAGATGCGTGGCCTGTTTCTGGTCATCGGGAATGAGCGCGTAGGCTGCCTGTCGTACCCGGTCGTGTAAAAAACGGTAGACGATATCCAGCTCATCGGACTCAACGGCTTCATCAGCCGCGACCAGGCCGTGGGCCACTGTGTAAAGAGGCGTTAGCGGCACGATTAATCCGTCTTGCAGCGCCGGCCACATATCCGCCGCTGTGGCGCTCAGCGGCTTTTCATGGACAACGGCCAGTGTTTTCAGGTCGAACCGGCTGCCGATGCAGGCCGCCAGTTGCAGCACACGGAGCGTGTCCGGCGATAGCTTCTGCAACCGTTGGACCATAAATGCCACCACATCATCCGTCAGATCGAACGATTGGAGATGCGCCAGGTCCCACTGCCAAGAATCGGTCTGAGCATTGAATGTCAACCAACCTTCATTATAAAGAGATTTGAGCAGCTGCGTGGCGAAGAAGGGGTTGCCCTGGGTTTTCTGATATACCCATTCGATCAATGGTCGCGCCCGGCTAACCTCGCCGCCCACCGTATCACCCACCAGGTGGATAATGTCACTAAGCCACAACGGCGTCAGCGCAATGGTGTTGATGGCCGTCACTCCGGCGGCGTGAATGTTCTCGATCACCAGCCGGACGGGGTGGGCCGGGCCGACTTCATTATCTCGATACGCCCCAATCAGCAAGAGATAATGGCTGGCCCCTTCACTCAATAACAGCTGCAGCAGCTCCAGCGAGGCGGCATCGGCCCATTGTAAATCGTCAAGAAAGATGACCAGCGGATGGCGGACTGTGGCAAAGACCTGGATAAACTGCTGAAACAGCAAATTAAAACGGTGTTGAGCCGCATTGCCGACCAGTTCGGGTACGGGCGGCTGCGGCCCAATAATGCGTTCGAGCTTAGGCAGCACGTCAATAATGACCTGGCCTTTGTCTCCCAGCGCCGCTAAGATGACCTGCCGCCACCGTTCCAGCCGGGCTTCCGTTTCGCTGAGCAGTTGGCTTATTAACTCTTCAAAGGCTTGTTTAAAGGCCAGGAAGGGAACGTGCCGGTGTAGTTGATCGAACTTGCCGCTGATAAAAGCCCCCCGCTGGCGCACAATCGGCTTGTGGACTTCGTTAATGACGGCGGTTTTGCCGATACCGGACATTCCGGTGACCAGCATCAGTTCCGTTTGGCCCTGAGCCACGCGCTCGAACGCGGCCAGCAGCGTTTCCACCTCACCGGCGCGGCCGTACAACTTTTCCGGGATGAGGAACTCCTCCGCCCGATCCTGTCGCCCCAACTCGAACGCCGGTATGCTGGCGTGAACCTGCCAATATTGCCAACCCAGATCGAGATCATATTTGAGCCCGCGCGTACTCTGATAGCGATCTTCAGGGGCTTTGGCCATCAGCCTGAGCACGATGTCTGAAATCACCGGGGGCACGGCCGGATTCAAACTATGGGGAGGCGGGGGCATCTTGGCCAGATGACAATGGACCAACTCCAACGCATCGGCGGCGACAAACGGCGGGCGGCCGGTTAGCAGTTCATACAACGTAACGCCCAGCGAGTAAAAATCGGTGCGATAATCCACCGTCCGGTTCATGCGCCCGGTCTGCTCCGGCGAAAGATAGGCCAGAGTCCCCTCCAACACCCGGGGATTTTTCGGCGGCGGCATCTCCCGGCTCAAGGTCGTGGCCAGGCCAAAGTCGATCAATTGCAACGTGTCGGTTTCGGGATTGAACACGATGTTGGCCGGGGTGATATGCTTATGAATAACCCCCGCAGCATGCAGTTGAGCTAACGCCGCTGCGATTTGGCCGGCCAATTTGAGGAATTGAGGCAGGGGAAACGCGGCGGTACCGGCGTATTTCCATTCGTTCAGCCAGTAGCTCAAGGAGACGCCGCCGCAATCCTCCAGGCTCAACACCAAGCCGTTGCCATGCGGTTCCAGCCCAAAGGCTTGAATCACCCCTTTAGACTTGACCCTACGGATGACGTCATATTCTTGGTTATAGCGCTTCAGGTCGATCGGCTTCGGATCGTCCAATTTCAGCGTCTTTAAGATCACCGGCTGATGATCCATAACGCGCCTGGCCCGATAAACCAACGTGCGGGCGCTCTCATAGATTAAGTTCAATCCATCATAGCCGGTGAATTGAGACGGCTGACGGCCCATATTAACCCTCCGGTTACATATAGTAACAGCGTTCCTTCGGAGAAGTCTATAGTATTTTAGTCAAGATGCGGTCTAAAGAATTAGGTCTGAGTAGACGAGGTGACTGGCACTTAATCGCTGTAATTGTAGCGTGATGTGCCACTCAACTTTTCCCCCTGAGCAAAGTGCCAGTCACCGGAGTAGTCACAACGTACCGTTTGGAGCATCAAGTCTGTGTTGATTATACTGTGAAGTCATAAATTAGGGGAGGAAGCAGCCTCGCTTCACGATTTAGGTGGGATCATGTCACAAAGGAGAGGTGATGGGGAGAACGAGTATCAAAATATAGCTCTGAAACTCGCCTCCGGCTTCTCACAGTGAAGTGTGTAATAGGGTTATTAACTTCACATCTCCTTAAGCCTGGAAGATTTAGCCTACTAAATTTACCGAGTTACTCGCTGTTCAAAATATTCTCAATTTGTATCTTGAGAGTGGGTAGATCAGTCTTCACTGTTTTGTAGACTTCAGCATAGTCAACGCCAAAATATTGATGGATAAGCACATTTCTAAAATCTGCCCATAACCGCCAAGGAATCTCAGGGTGACGTTCGCTGAGTTCTAGCGAAACCGCCTTGGCTGCTTCTCCAATAATTTCAAGCTGCCTGACTGTTGCTGAACGGATAAGAGAATTCCAGATAAAATCCTGTTCACTAATCCCCAGCGTGTAGGACTCTATCTCTAAAATCGCCTCATTTATGTGCTCAATCCGAACTCTATCCGGGATTTTCATAAAT
>JAGRCC010000510.1 GCA_020433785.1 Anaerolineae bacterium | reverse complement strand
GGATCGAGATCGCGATAATACTCGGCGGAGATAACCGGCAGGTCGTGGCTCTCGGACTGTTTGAGGTAGCGGGCCACCGCGGCGATGTCGGCCCCGTAAATTTGCCGGGCCTCGGGCGAATTGGCCCAGCGGACAAAGTAATCGTAGCCGGTGTGGGCGGCGGTCAGCAGCAAAAGCAGGAGCAGCAGGCTGCTGGTTATAAGTTTCGTAGATGCTTGCGTTGGTCGAAGTTGGCCGCTGGCCAGGCGGCGCTCGACCAGCCGAATAGCCGTGTCAAGCGCTACAGCCCACACGATGTAGACAATGGGCAGCGCCCCAATCGTCCGCAGAAAGTGCGGGCTGTCGTCGGTGATGAAGTCGGGCAGCAGCATGAAAAAGAGGGTGCTGAGCAGGAGAACCGCCGGACCGGCCGTCCGCAGCGATCGAGGCAGCCGCCACAGCAGCAGGCCCAAGCCAAAGTAAAATAGTAGCCCGTTCACCCAATCGAAAACAGGCCGGCCGTTGAGGTTATAGCGGTCGGTGGTGTCGCCCTCAAAGGTGAACATGCCCAGGGTGCGCCCCGTGTTGCGCAGGGTGGGGCCAAACTCGCCGTTAAGCAGATAAGGAATCGTCGAGACCTGATCAGCGCGGCGGCTAAAACTCGCTTGATGTTCGATAAAATAGCTGAGCAGCGGCGTAAAAATAGCCGCCCAAATCATAAAATGGAGGAGCAGCCCTACCCAGTGCCATTTGGTGAGGTGGCGACGCAGCCAAAAGCAGCCGAACACCGTCAGTACGATGAAGGGGACAAATCGACTGGACAGGTAGGTGTACATGGTGATGCCGGCGGCCAGGCCGCTGAGGGCAAAGAAGGTTAGGGTGAGTAGTTTGGGGGTTGGTTTGTTGGTTTGTTGGTTCGTTGGATGGCTGGTTGGATGATTAATAGGTTGGATAGGTTGTGGTTGGGGGGGTAATGGGTTGGTTGGCGGGTTGGCTGGTGGGTTAGGTGGCGAGGGGATCAGATGGGAGCGAGTGGGTAAGGCGCGCCAGAACAGGTAGAGGGTGAGTAAGAGCAGCGGGGGCAGGAGGACGGCTCGCAGCGTCAGACGGCTGACGAAGACGGCCCAGAACGAGATGCTGAGGCCAGCCATTGCCAGCAGGGCGACCCGTCGATTGAAGAGCCGAGCGGTTAGAGGGTAGACCAGGGCGATGGTCAACATGCCGGCCATCACGTTGACCAGTCGCAGTTGAACCGGCCCAATGCCAAAGGCTCGAAAGGCCAGCGCCTCGATGTAGATGATGAGCGGTTCGATGCCTTTGTTGATCTCGTAGAAGACCTGGTACTGGCCGTCCAGCGTCTGCATCGCTGTTACGCCGTTATAAGCTTCATCGTGCGACAGGCCCGCCGGAATCGAGTTGATGGCGGCCATGCGCAATCCGAAAGCAACGAGCAAAACCGCTACAATTAGCAGGTTGTGCCGTAATTTATCTGCTTTAACCATAAGTAGATGGTTACGGTCTCCAGGCGGGAGTCTGCTCATCCCGAGACGGTGATTTGGTGAGATTGGTGACCACTTCGCCATCGAGCGTTGTGGCAAAGATGTCCCAATTGCCTTCTCGGTTAGAGTAGAACAGAATCTGCTGGCCGTCGGGCGACCAGGTGGGACCGTGATCATCGGCCAGGGGCAAGTTGGTGATGTTCCGGGCCACGCCGCCACCGGCATCGACCACGTAGATTTCGACATTCCCATCGCGGTTGGACTCAAAGGCGATTTGGGTGCCGTCGGGCGACCAAGCCGGGGCCAGATCATTTTCAGGGGCGGTGGTTATCTGCCGGAAGTCGGAGCCGTCAATGGCCATGGTGTAGATGTCCCAACTGCCGCCGGCTTTGCTGTTAAAGGCAAAGCGGGTGCCATCGGGCGACCAGACCGGCGAGAGGTTGCCGTTGCCGTCGTTGGTGACCTGCACCACGCTTTCGGGACAGGTCGAAGGTTCGCTCAGGCAGGCGGTGTCCATAATATAGATTTCCCAACTGCCGTTTCTAAACGAGGAAAAGGCCAATCGCTGCCCATCCGGCGACCAGGCGGGCGTCCAGTCGTCGGCGGGGTGACGGGTGACATTCGTCAGATTTTGGCCGTCGCTGTCCATGACATAAATTTCTCGATCCCCGTCTCGGCGGGAGACAAAGGCGATCTTTTGCCCATTGGGCGACCAGATCGGCCCGGTATCGTCACCTCCGGCCGGTGAAATCGGCGTCGGATCGGAGCCGTCGGCGTTCATAACGTAGATCAACCAGCTTTGGTCAATATCGCGGCCCATAAAGGTGATCGACGGCAGCGTGCGGGCGACCACCAGCGGCGCGGTGGGCGTGGCGGTGGGAGCCGGGCCGGCGGGCGTTGGGGTCAGGTCCGGTTCGACGGTAGCGCCGGCGTCGGTTAGCGGGACAATTTCGTCCGCGTTGGACTCGACGGTGGCCGGCGGTGTGGGGGCAACCTCCTGCGCGATCAACGGCAGCGGTACGCCCAGCAGTTGCGCGGCGGCCAGACCGCCACCCGTGACCAGGGCACACGCTACAACAAATAAGGCCGCGATGACGGCTATCCATGGAATCCGCCGACCGGTGTTCCGTTTGGGGCTGGCCAGCGACGGCGCGCCGGGTGAAATGGGCCGGGTGGTAAAGTTGTCGGGCCGGCTGGCGCGCAGTTGAGCCGAGGCGCGCCCCCAATTGACCTCTCCCAAAATATTGGTGGGATTGGTATGCTGGCGCAGCCAGTAGCGGAACAACTCAACCTGGAAGCGATAGCTGATAGCGCCCATCGGCACCAACACCCCGCGATCGACCAGCGATTGCAGCGATTGCAGTACCACATCGGGCAGAACTTCCGGGTTTTGGCGCTGGAGGAAGCGGATAATTTCTTGATTGGTGATAGGGCCGTGCGCGCCCTGAATGGCGGCCATGCCCGACAGCACACCTCGTTCCGCCCAGTTCGATTGATCCCACGTTTGGCGAAACGTCTCGATGGGCGAGTCAAGAATTTCGAGCAGGGTGTTATCGAAATCCTGCTGGTTGACCCAGCCGTCGTGGACCTGCCGGTTAAGCAGCACGTGGCAGAATAAGCACAGATAATTGGGATGGTGCGAGTTAATCTCCGCAATCCGTTTGGTGATGCCGTAATCAAAGCGCAGGGCGTCTTTAACCGGTTCGGTAATCATGCTGATGGAGGCGTCAATCGGAATGGTGCCCAAGGTAAAGGTCGGCGCGCCGTCGAGCAGGGGGTGGCGGATGCGGCGCAGTTTATCCTGGTTTAGGGCAAAAATGATATGCAGGTTGGGACACTCATCCAGCAGCGACATCAGCGAGGTGAGAAAGCTGGCGACGAGCGCCAAATCGTCACGCACCATCAGGTGGAGGTCATCGACATAGAGCACCAAGCGCTGGTTGGGGGTCAACCGCTGGCCGGCTTGAGCAAACAGGTTACGCAGCACCGCCGCGATCTGAGGCGATGCTGACAATTTAGGCAGCGCGTCGATCAGGCTATGCAGTTTTAACTGGGGGGCAAGCTGCCCCAAAACTGATTGCAACACCGTGCTGACCGTTTGATCTTGATCCGGGCCACCCGCACCGGGCCGTCGGCCGGTACTTTTGCCCAACGGCAGATCGGCCAGGGAAATTAGCAGGTTGAAAAAGCCGTTGTTTTGCAGCACCCCGACATGCCGCAAAAACGACGTTTTGCCGATGAGCGGCATGGCATTTAATACTAATATGCGGTTGTTGCTATTGATTTGTAATTCTATCCAATCGGCAGCGTCCTGGCGACCAAAAAGCATGGCCGGGTCGGTGACCGGTTCGCCGGGACGGTAGGGGTTGGTAAACTCGCTCAAAATCAAACTCCGCCGTTAATCATAACGCAAGCCCCGTTAGCTGGCTACTCTAACGGGGTATCGAATTATACCACGAGGCTAATAATAGGAAAATGACAAGGGGTCAGGTGAGGTTTTTTTCCTGTGAAACTTTGTCGGCGATCAGCATTCGGGCCGTGGCCCCATTGTGATCAACCATCTGCCAGCGCGCGTCGAGATCATATTCGCCAAAAATCGGCAGCGGGTAGCGTGGGGGGAAATCGCGCTGATCGGTGATGCGGTAGAGCCAGTCGATAAACGGCCGGATGGGCCACGGGCCGCGTAGTTGGCCTTCGATGACGATAATCAATCGCCCCGATGGGTTGATGGTGAGGACGCGGTAGATTTCGGCCACCGTGTCCGGCTCGAAAATATAGTTGGTGGGAAAGGTGGCGATCACATTGGCAAAGTGGTTATCGGGAAACGGCAGGCGCTGGGCTTTGGCTCGACAGAGCCGCACGGGCAGGCCGTTTTGCCTCAAGCGGCGGCTGGCCAATCGGGCCATGTAAGGCGAGAGATCGATGCCGGCCGGGGTAAGGCCCGCCGTGGCCAGATCGACCATGAGGCCGCCCGTGCCGTAGGCCAGTTCCAGCGTTGGGCCGGGCTGTAAAAATGGAATGACCAGTCGTCGCCAGGCGGCCCACTGCCCAAACGACACCAACCAAGCGACCGTGTCGTAGGTGAAGGCCATGTGATTGTAGAGCAGATAGAAACCCAGTTTGATGAGCCAGCGTGGTAAGAGCATATCGGATAGCCTTTGATCTTTATAGAATTTACGACGTTTGGGGTTTTTTAACCACGAATTTCACGAATTTTCACAAATTTTTATATCTTTTTTCGTGTCATTCGTGAAATTCGTGGTTGATTTTGGAGCCTAAATCCTTAAACTGCGTCGTTTCTACTTTAGACAATCACTTGTAACTTTTTAGGGAATATTTGGTAGTTGATTTCAATCGCCTGGCGCTCGAAGACTTCGCCGTCGGCGTGGATAGGGGTGGGCGGCGTGGCGGTAATTGACAGCACTTTGGTTTGCTGGTAGGTGACCAACGGATGGTTGATGTGCCGGCCGCTGAGCGTTTTCGGCAGCAGCCGGAGAAGCTGCCAGCGGCTCATGCCCACCGCGTAGACAAAATCCAGCAGTCCATCATCGAGGCAGGCTTTGGGCGTCATATAAAACGCGCCGCCGGTACGGGTGTTGTTGCCAATGGACACCAGCGTCACCGGCCCTTCGTAAATGCCGTGATCCCACTTGATACGCATCGACCAGGATTGAGCGGTCATAATGGTTTTGATGGCCGCCAGCATATAGCGTGAGCTGCCGGCATAGCGCATCTCATTCTGGGCCACAGTCACCACCGGTTCCAGGCCAACGGCTGAGTTGTTGGCAAAATAGCGGCCGTTAACCAGGCCCAGGTCGATCTGCCGGGTATTCCCCGCCGCCAAGCGCCGGCAGGCGGCGGTTACGTCGCGGGGAATCTCTAGGGCATCGGCCAAGTCATTACCGGTGCCCAACGGGATGATGCCTAATAGGCTGGTCTGTTCAGCGGGATTGGCTTGCATCAGGCCGTTGACCACTTCGTTGATCGTGCCGTCGCCGCCGGCCGCGACCACCACCGGCCAGCCCTCTAAGGCGGCTTGCTGCGCCAACGCCAGGCCGTGGTCCGGGCGTTCGGTGATAGCCAGTTGGTAATCAAGCCCAACGGTGTGTAGCGCCTGTTCCACCTGATCAATTTTAGCCTGACTCTTTAAAAGTCCGCCGTGAGTGTTCAAAATAATTTTGGCTTTGGTTGGCACGGAGGCAACCTCTAAATAACACAAAGGCCGTTTCCCCAAGAACGGCCTTTATGGACTCTGCGTAACTATTCAGGTGACGGTCACTTTTACTCAAAAGGAGAAGCCTGAATGCCGTACAACGCTAGGATTGCGGCAATAAGTGACCGTCACCTGCTGGTATGCTGAACCGATAACACCGAAGGTCGCCCTATGAAGGCAAGACTCCCACTGCTTTGCCGGCTTGTTCAAATATATTCATCGCATGTTCTATTTCTGTGAGGCTGTGCCCGGCGGTGACATTGGCTCGAATGCGGCTGGTGCCCACCGGCACCGCCGGCGAAACGATAGGCAGCACAAAAATATCCTGATCTTGCGACAGTTTAGCCATCATCCAGGCCCGTTCATCGTCACCGGCGATGATCGGCACAATGGGGGTTTCTGATTTAAGGGTGTTGAACCCCCGTTCTTGTAAGCCGTTAATAAAATAGTTCACGTTGCTTCTTAAAGTTCTAACCCGTTCCGGCTCGGCTTCGATGACTTCAAACGAGGCCTTGGCCGCGGCGGCCACGGGTGGTGGCAGCGCCGCTGAAAAAACAAAGGCGCGTGTACTATGTTTGAGGTAGTTGATGAGATCACTTTTACCGGCGATATAGCCGCCGATAGCCGGAATGGTTTTGCTCAGCGTGCCCATCTTGATATCGATGCTGTCCTGATCTTCGATGCCGAAGTGCTGCAAAATGCCGTGACCGGTTTCGCCCAACACACCCAGCGAATGCGCTTCATCCACCATTAGCATGGCGTCGTATTTTCGGCACAGGCGAATCACCTCGGGCAGGTTGATCACGTCACCGTCCATGCTAAAGACGGCATCGGCGACGACCAATTTGCCGGCCCGTTTGGGCGCTTCGCCCAGGGCTCGTTCCAGGGCTTCCATATCATTGTGCTCAAATCGCACAAATTTAGCGCGGGCCAGCAGGCAGCCGTCAACAATACTGGCGTGGTTGAGCTTGTCGGAAATGACCACGTCGTTGCGGCCCAGCAGTGCGGCGATGGTGCCCAGGTTGGCGACATAACCACTGGACAGGGCCATCGCATCTTCGGCTTGTTTGAACTGGGCGATGGTGCGCTCCAGTTCCACGTGGAGCTTGGTTGTTCCGGCTAAAACGCGGACACCGTGCGTGCCGGTGCCAAACTCCTCCATAGCGGCATGGGCTGCCGCCTGAATTTTGGGATGGCCTAATAGGTTCAAATAAGCGTATGAGGCAAACTGCAACATGCGACGGCCGTTGATGACCACGTGCGCCCCATCAACTTCTTCGGCGGGTTGGAGGTAGAGGTAGAGATCCTGCTCTTTAGCTGAACGCACTCGCTCTTGCATTTGGGCGATGCGCCAGGCTATAGGATTTTGCGCCCCGTTCTCGCCAGAAGATTTGCCATTTTTTAGCGAAGTCATAAGAAATCCTGATTGCCTAAAATTCGAAGGTTAGCCTTCGAGCGTAAAACAATTTTAACAGTAGTTAGTGAAGAGAAAAAGTATAACACCCCCCCTATGATTTGCAAAATGTTGCCAGGAGCTAGTCAAATCCCAACCCGCGTTCTTTTAGACTCACAAATCTCTGATGGCCAATAACCAAATGATCAAGCACTTCGATGCCTAACAGCATGCCGGCTTCCACCAGCGAGCGGGTCACATGGACATCTTCCGGCGAGGGTGTCGGATCGCCGGAGGGGTGATTGTGGGCCACGATGATCGAGGTGGCATTTTCTCGAACGGCGCTGCGAAAAACTTCGCCCACGCGGATAATCGACGAGTTGACGTTGCCCACGTAAACCGTGGGGCTGTCTAAAACTCGGTTCTTGGTATCGAGCAAAATGGTGCGTAGGTTTTCTTGGGGCAGGCTGCCCATTTCCAGCATCAGAAAATTGGCGGCATCGGTGGGGGATGTGATTTGGGGGCGGGCGTCGGGCGAACTCAACAGCAGCCGGCGGCCCAACTCCAGGGCGGCTTTAAGCTGCGCCGCCTTGGCCAGGCTGATGCCTCTCACGTTGAGCAGCTCGTTAATGTTGGCTTCGGCTAAGCCGCTCAACCCGTCGAAATCTCTGAGCAGCCGCGTGCCTAAGGAGATGACATTTTCACCGGGCGAGCCGACCCGCAGCAAAATAGCCAGCAGTTCGGCGTTAGAAAGAGCCGCCGCGCCGTAGTTTTTAAGCCGTTCGCGGGGCCGTTCATCGGGAGGATAATCGTGGATTCTGAGATGATAGCTTGGTAACGAATTGAGAGTCATCGAGTTGCTGTTCCTAGTTGATGATTGGGTTATGTTTGATTAGTATTGATGCAGGTGACCGGTAGGGATAAGCGCCGGCCACCTGCATCGATGCAGAGCTACTTCAGTTTAATAGATGTGGGCTTCTAAACATTCAACCCCGCTGGCCCCGGCGATAGCGCTGTGTCGAATGCCGGCCGGTAATTCTAAGCGGTCGCCGGGGTTGAGGGTCACGCTTTTGTGGCGGGTGGGAAAATCAAACTTAATACTGCCCTCGACCACGTAAAGTAATTTGTGATAGCCGTGGGTGTGGCCGGCAAAAACGTAATCCGGCGGGCTAGCCCAGCGGTAAACTTTGGAGTCATAATCGTCCATTTGTTCCAGCAGTTCGTCTGCCGTAGCAGTTTCTTCTTTCGTCCAAGGGGTAATTTTTAATTCCATAGTGGCTATAACCTTAATTTCCTAATCATCATTAGGGTATTGTTACCGCTATTCTACCCATTTGAAAGAAGCTCGTCAACTGCTTGACAACGTCGTTGACAGGTAGGTACGAGTCAGATATACTGACCGGACAAATCACACCGCTTTACACCACCTTAAGGAGTCGCTTATGAGTACCGAGAAACGCGTAAGACAAATTTTCGAAAAGCTGCCGGAAACGTTTGTGCCTGAAAATGCTCAGGGGGTGAACGCGACCATTCAATTTCATTTAACCGGCGACGGCGGTGGTGATTGGTTGGTGACCATTGCCGATGACCACGTTGTCGTTGAGGAACGGCAGATCGACAATGCCGACTTAACCCTAACGCTAAGCGCTGCCGACTACGCGGCTATTACCTTGGGCCAATCCAGTGCGATGGTTCTATATGCCTTGGGCCGCATCAGAGCTGACGGTAATTTGTCGCTGGTCTGGAAATTCCGCGAAATGTTTGACCCTAACCGGGCCGCTTCATAAATCGTATTTATTCAGTATTTAACTTAAGTTGTCACCTTCTCAAGAACAAGACCTGACAGGTTTTCAAACAAGCCTATACTCGGCCAAATAGTCCGAATGACCCTGGTTTTGCTCTGGAAAGCAGCTCCAAAACCTGTCAGGT
>JAGRCC010000509.1 GCA_020433785.1 Anaerolineae bacterium | reverse complement strand
ACGTCAACTCTCTCCTCAAACACAAGTTGTAATGATGACCGCTTATGGTTCGGCTGAATTACAATCTGAGGCAGTAGATACGTTAGACGGATACATCAACAAACCGTTTTCAATCAAACAAATTCGGGAAATTGTCGAAGGAGCCCTTAATCATACAACCCACGACGGGCAACCTGTTCCGCAGTCGATTGACCGGTCGACTTATGCTGATAAAAGCAATGACCTTTTGAAAAAGTTGCAGGCCAATACCTCTGCCCAATGTGTTTTATTGATCGATGCCAGTGGTTATATGGTTAGTGCCGTCGGCACAACCGTTGGCCTGGATACGACTACGATTAGTGCGCTGGTAGCCGCAAATTTTACCGCCTCCATCGAGTTAGCCAATCTACTCGGCAGCCGGGATTCGATCTTTAAATCCAGCTTTTTCGAAGGGATTGATTATAACGTTTATGCTTATGACATCAATAGACAGTTACTGTTAGCCGTAATTTTTGGGCCAACAGCCAAACCAGGGGTTGTTTGGTATTACACCAAACAAACGGCGAGTGATCTGGCTCAACTATATGAAGAGCAGCCGGTTCAGCTAAACTTAAAAGACGCGAATTTAGGCAGCGCTTTCGAACTTGAACTCGATAATATGTTTGACGGTATTGACAACGATCCTCAAGATAATTTCGTAGCTAGCCCTCCGGAAGTTGACCTTAAGCCTGAAAAGGTAACTCCAGCCGCACCCGTTAAAAAGACTGAGCCTCAGAGCAAACCGATGACCTTTGAACAAGCTGTTGCCGCCGGTTTGGTCCCTCAAAACATTCTTCAGCGGGAACAAGTGCGTTAGTCCTGCTTTAAAGAGATGACAGTCACTCCGGTGACTGCCATCCCGCACTTAATAACCTTTCAGTTAGCGCACAACGATGTCCGTTAGATACAAAAAGTTGTCCGGGCTACCATCGGCGCGGTTAAGTTGGACTCCGGTAGTGCTTAAGTATAAACCGGTAATGAGGGGAAATGAACCGGGCGGCGTATTCTCTGGAAGCTGTAGTCCATATCCCTGCGAAACGGTCTGTCCCGGCAATAGCGGCGAACGTTCGACATTTTGCAGGTCAAGTAGCAGCCGATCCTGCTGGGCTATATTTTGGCCGTCGCCAGTCAGATGGACAAAGCTAATCACACTGCTGTCCGGCAACCCGACCTCGACCAATGTGCCAAATTCCGGCGCTTGCCAAGTCAGCCGCACCTTTAAAGTTTCCCCCGCATAAACCTCTGCCCCAAACACGGTTACATCAACCAGCGTCAGGCCACCCTCAAAAGGCACATTGAGCGGCATCGATAAAGTTGGCGGCTCATCATTAGCTAAGGCGAACAGCGTTAGCTTTCCGCTCTTCTCAAACCATCGTTCCTCTATCGGAAACGCCGTCTGATTGTATCGGGCCGCCGTTTGACTGAGCGGGTCCTTGTGGGTCAACCATCGTTCAAACAGCCAGACCCGCTTTGACTCGGCCTGGGTGGTCCGCCAGATACGATCTCGCTCGTCCGGTTGAATGGCTCGAGGTTCGCTTTCAATCCAGGCGTAGGTCGGCAGTGGTTGATCGAGATAAGCCATCACCCGGGTGGAGATTTCCTGGACGTCGCCAAACGGTGGAATGGCAATGTGCAGCGCGTCGCCCGGATGAGCGGAGTCGGTTAGCGCTTTGAGAACCGGCACATCAGCCTGCGCTTGGGGATTGGTCAAGGCCACCTGAGCCGTGGCAAGCATCATTTGGTAGGTAAGCAGAAAGGCTAGAAGAAGCGAGATACTTATGGTTAGAGGGCTTTGACTGAGTCGTAGAACGTAGAACGTGGAACGTGAATTCAGCAGCTCGGAATGGTCGATTAACAACCCGAAACCGGCAATCATTAGGCCTAAACCAGCGACGACCAATAAGACCAACGCCGGGGCCAATATCGACCACTCTATTGTCAATCCGTTTTTACCAGGATGCAGCCAGATAATATCGACCAGTCCATCCTGTAAAATTTGCCAATGCCCCAGCGGTGGAAACGCCGCCCAGTTGAAAACAAAATTGTCGTTACGTCCAAGCCGCAAAAAATGCTCGTTGAAATCGACACTGACGCCGAGGAAATTGACGAACAGGCTCAACACGATCAAAAGACCAACCCCCATTCGAGCGATCCAACGTAGCGCCGAATCACTCGACCCTGCCAATATCCACCCCAATGACTCCCCGACAAACAGCATCAACAACGGCAAAATCGGCATCAAAAAACGCGGTCCCCAGCCCCAGGTGCCACCCCAAGCATACCACGAGCCATAGAATAACCAATAAAAGAGACATATGGCCGCAATCAGTAAAAAGTATGGGCGTGGCAATCGACGCCAGGCCGGCCGGATGCCGAAAAAGAGCAGCAGCATCAACGGGGCGTAGATAAACAGCCCCCGCCCCGGACTGAAAAGCAGCCCAAAGGCTCCTACCCACGGCGCTTCAAATAAAATTTCCTGGTTGTAACCGGTCTCGCTGAGGCTGCCGAAGCGGATGAGGTTGAAATACATTAACCCTAAACCGACCAGCAGCGAGGGAGCGAGGTAAACGGCGAGCAAACGGGCATAGAGCAAAAGCGCTTGGGGAGTGAAGCGTGGGACGTGGGACGTAGTGCGTAGTGCGTAGTGCGTAGGGAGAAAGCTTAGTTTAGCGAGAGAAGGTGTTTCCGCAATTGAATTAGATTCTTTTATTTGTTTTTGAGAGAATTCCCACAGCAGGTAGAGACCGATTAAGCCGGTAGCTGGAACGGTTTCGAAGCGGAAGGCCAGGCTGAGCGCAACAGCGACTCCGGCTAGAAAAATCCACAGCCACCGAGCGCCGGTATTGGACTGCACGGCACGGTAGGCGGCCCAAACCGCCACCAAAAAGGATAGAGCCTGCATGGCCGGTTCCCAAAACATCCGGGCGTAGATCCAGGCGATCGTACACAACCCGTAGCCCAACCCTGTGAAGAAGGCTATTTTGGGGGAGAAGCCCAAATCGACCAGCCAGATCAGAATCAATGCCGCGGCTAGCGCGGTGACCGGCATATTCGCCAGCAAACTGACGTGAACGACGTTGAGTCCGGGGATGAGATGGCCCAACCAAATGAGTGGGGCCGTGATGATCGAAATCCCCGGCGCTTTTTTGGTATAGAGATGATCGTCTACACCCCAGAAGCCGGGCGGGATAGCTTGCCAGTGGTTGGTCCAGATGAATTGGTTCATATCGGGCCGGCCATGTTGTACTAGATTGTCGGCCGGGGCAAAACCGACCCACTCATCCATCACGTGAAAATGGCCGGAAAAGCTGAGCAGGTAGACCGCGTAGAGAAATAAAGCCAGCCAAAAGGCTAGTACTTTGACCGAAACATTCATCACTCGACCGGCTCCGGCTTACTGGCCCAACTCAAGGCTGCCCAGCTCAACAAAGTTGTTAACGGGGACATCGTTTTCCAGCACGGACAGCCGCTCTAGATTTTCCCAGTAGTAGATCCCGACTTGCAAGCGATATGTACCCGGCGACAGATCAGGCGGCAAGACTAGAACGTGGCGGTCGCGTAAGGCTTCGCCGGGCTGCCAGCTGCTGGTTGGCAACGGCAGTTCCCACCACGGTTCGCCATCGTGTTGGGTGACCAGTTGGCCTTCAGCGTCGACCAGATGGACAAAAACATTATAGTTTTGGGGCATGGGCGACAGCGCTCGCCAATGCAGGGTAACGACCAGGTCTTGCCCGGCTTCCGTCACCGGCGATAGATCGTAGCCTTGTAGTTCCATTTTGTTGTCGAAATTGGCTTGCAACGTGTGGGTAGGCTGTACATTTGGCTCTGCCGGCGCAATCTCGACTAACTCCCGGCCTTGCCGCTCGAAGCTGCCAAGGCGCACCCAGGTATTGGCCTCAAAGCGACGCAGCGAGTCGGGCGTCAATTCCGGCTGCACGGGCAGGCGCTGGCTCCAGTCCGACCAATTGTCGCCGGTCAGCACACCGGCGGCCAGACTCCAGCGATCGCCCAAGGCCCAGGGCATCGTCTCGGCGGCGACGATTTCGCCGGGTTGCCACAGGTGGGGTGGGAACCAGAGTTGGGTTAGCAGCGGGCGCTGTTCGGTGGTTTCGACGACCTGACCCTGGGCGTTCAGGAAAAACGGATAAAGCCGGGTATGGCGGTCGAGTGGTTTCAGCGCTTGCCAATAGAGCCGGACGGCGGTTTCTGCGCGGCGCTGATCATCGATGATATCGTAGCCTAACAACCGCAGATCATCGCCGAAATCGACCTGCACGGGGTACTGCGGCTTGGCGTCGAGGGCGCGGGCGAAGTCGTAGAAAGCGGAAGGATAATCGGTGTTAGGCAGGCCGCGTCGCAGCAGCAGATAGCCGTCGGCGGCATCGACGACGCCGTATTCGCCGGAGGCCAGTAAATCATGCACGGTGGCCCAGATATCGTTGGGGTGAACCGGCCAGGTGCCGGTGGTCACATCGACAAAAACGTACTCGGCGTCATTGACGTCGGGCAGTTGGTAGGCGATTAGGCGGTCGCTGAGATGGGGGTAAAGTTTACCTTGCGCTGCCAGCGAGGCGTCGGGCGGAATTTGGTCGATGAAACGTTGAGCCAGCCGGTCGTGGTCGGTGATCTCCCAATGGGGCGGGTCGAGGGCCAGGGGTGAGTAGCCGCGAAATAGCTGCCAGACTAGCGCCACGGCCAGCAGCACGATGCCGGCGATAGTGGTCACCCCTACCTGCGCTTGAGGCCAGCGGCGTCCGACGCCCCGGCTCAAATAAACCATCCCGTATAACGCCGCCATCGCCAGCCACGGGGCGACATCCGCGCCATATTGGCCGCCAGTTGCATCGTGCATGGCGGTGTTAGCGCTGAGCATATTGATGGCAAAGGACGGTGCGCCGATGAGCAGCACCGGCAGCCCCAACAGAGGCAGATAAGCAAACGGCGTCAGCACATCGAATAAATATTTTAGTTTGGCCGGCTGCCATAGATTTTTGATGACGAGATCAGGGCGGGAAATGGCCGTCGTGACAATCTCCGCAGGCGAGTCGCCCAAATCGGCGTAGTAGCCGATGAAGAGGTGATCGCCGGTGACGCTGTTGGCCGGGATGACCCACAGCATGACGACGAAAAACCAGGCCATCGAAAGGGTGATCGTGATTAATCCCAGCCGCCAGTCGCGGTAGCGGATGATGGCATACAGCCCCAAGAAAGCCACCTGAAGCGGTAGCTGCTCTTTGCAGGACATGGCCAAAATCGCGAACAGCAAAAACCAGCCGGCCCGACGTTTGACCAAAAAGTAGAAAGCAAACATAAAAAAGCCGACAGCCAGCACCGGCGGATGAAAATCCCAGAGGGTGACGATTTGCAGCGTCGGGAAGAGTAGATAGGCGCTCAACAGACTGAGCGCGGCCACAGGGCTGCCGAGTTTCTCTCGAGCCAGCCAGAAGAGCGGCAACCCGCCCAGCCCGATGGCCGCCGCCTGAAGGAACAGCAGCATTTCCGGGCCGCTGTAGAGCAGGTAGAACGGTGCGACCAGAATCAAAATAAAGCTGGCGTGGTTCGATAAATGCAGGGCTGGGATGCCGGTGGTGGTGTAAAACAAAATGCGCCCGTGCAGGGTGTTCCAGACCACCTGGTCGTAGATGCCCAGATCGAAGCCGCTGGAGTTGAAACTGGCGTGGCGCAGTATCGCCAGCCAGGTAAAGATGATGATGTAGAGGACGATCAGCGTCCAGGCGACCCAATCGGGCCAGGCTTTTCGCCAATCGATGGTGAGCCAGGAGCGTTCTGTGGGCAGAGTTACGCCCTGGTTGACTGCGCTGTTTGAGCTAATCGTGCCGCTCCCTCTTGTAAAGTAAAATTGGAGCGGCAAAGTTTACTTTGACAAAGCCAGCTTTGTTGCTCCAGGAGTTTTTTTATTCTCGTTATCTTACTCCCGCACCGAAATCGCGCCAACTTGAAGCCGTCGGGTCGGTTGGGTCGAAGGACGAGACCCAATATTTCACGCCCTTGTGAAAGGGTAATGAAAGTCATGTAGGTTGGGTCGAGGTGTTAATGCTAATAGGTTCGT
>JAGRCC010000508.1 GCA_020433785.1 Anaerolineae bacterium | reverse complement strand
ATATCCGCCGCATCGGCTCGTCGTCGACCATTTATGCCGAATACCTACGCGACTTGATTAAATTGGACAAGTCGCAAAAAGCTCATATTATGGTCGCCACGGCCCTAACGCAAGGCATTATGACCGACACCGGCGGCTTTGTCCGAGCCGGCGTTGAGGATTTTTACGCGGCAGCCTACCTCAGCAGCTACAACGATTCCGATTTATTGGGGCAAATTATGAGCCAGTCGCGGTCACGGCAGGTGATGAACATTATCCAGCGAGCGCTCGAAAGCCGGCTGTTAGCCGAAAGCTACTCTATTGCCAGCATTGGCTACGTCCGCTCCGAAGATCGAGATGCCATTCCCCAGGCCGCCGATTTCTTGCTGACCGAAGAAAATATTCACACGGCCATCGTGTACGGCATTGTGACCGATGAAGAACGCGGCGAAGCCCTGGTCGGATCACTGCGGACGTCAAAAATCACCATCGATCCCGATGCCTTTATCAAGGATACCTTTGGCAAAGATTGGTCGGGCAACTACTTTGGCGGCGGCAAAATTTCGGCCGGCGCGTTTGAAATTCCAATTGGCTTCTTATCGGGCAACAACAGCAACGACGAATACCAGAACCTCAAATGGAACGTTTATGATCGTCAAATTAAACAGAAAATCTTCAATAAAACGGGAATTAAAATGGACAGTGATGCGTAACCCGGCTCACGGCCCACGTTTTGGCCCGACACATCCTGAACGTGAGGCGTTGACAGCGATGAGGCTGCATTAACAATGATGAAGGATCAATGAGCGATAAACCTCACACGTTAAATCAAGCCCTTTTATCAGCTATGGATCGCCACGGCCGGCAACCTTGCTTTCGGATTAAAAAAGACAACCGGCCTTACCAGGAAATTTCCTATTACAAATTTCAAATCCAAACCTTCCGCCTGGCTCACTTTTTTCGCCTACAGGGTGTTGAACCGGGCGACCGGGTGGCCATTCTGGCCGACAATTCGCCGGAATGGATGATGGCTTACTGTGCCTGCCTGCTGGTGGGCGGAGTGGTTGTGCCACTGCGCCCTACGCTGCCCAACGAAATGCTGTATGCCCTCATCCAAGATGCCGGGGTACGGCTAATGGTCGTCGACGCGGACAACCACCACCCCGTTATTCAGGATATCCGCGCCAACTTGCCGCAGTTAACCCACATCATCACCCTCACCGATCAACGCGCCGTTTATCGGGACATCAGCCCAATCACCGCCATCCTAAACCAGCCCATTTCTCCGGAAGAGAGCCAAAACTTACGCCGTCTGGCCGAGCAGATCAAACCGGACGCGCTAGCTTCGTTCAACTACACTGCCAGCGAAACCGGTTCGCCCAAAGCGGCTGTATTTAACCAGGGCCAACGCCTGCTGACCATGCAGTATATCGCCAATTGGATGACATTTGCTGAAGATGAATTGGCTTTTACGGTCCTGCCCTGGGCTTCGACCAGCAGCCTGGATTTTTCATTACATTGCTTTTTATCAGGGGTGGCCAATGCCCTGGCCCAACCCGGTCAACCGGTATTGGAAAATCTTCAGCAAACCACGCCGACCACCTTAATGGTCACCCCCTTAGGTCTGGAAATTTTTTATAACGAAATCATGCACGAAATCGAAGCGCTGCCCGAATCCAGCCAGGAAGTGTTTCATTGGGCCTTGTCCATCGGCAAAGCGTACCGGCAGGCCGGGGACAACGCCACCGAGGCGCTGCGTCGCGAGTATGCCAGCGCGGATATGACCTTTTTTAGCCAGATTCGCGGCAAAGTGGGCGGTCGTGTCGCCCGGCTCTATTATGTGGGGGCGGCGCTGCCGCACAAACTCATTGATTTTATGGAGGCCATCGGCCAGACACCGTTGGGGTTGTACAGCATTACCGAAACCGGCGGTTTTCCCGTAATCAATTACCTGGAGCAGCCGCGATCCGGAGCCTGCGGCCAGATTGCGCCCGGTTTTGAACTGCGCCTGGCCGAAGACGGCGAAATCTTGATCAAATCGCCAACCGCGATGCTAACCTATTGGAACCAGCCCCCGGATGTTGTCGAGCAGGTGCTCGATGCCGAGCGCTGGCTCCACACCGGCGATTTGGGGCAGATCGACGCGGACGGCTACGTGCATCTCAACGGGCGGAAGGAGTCGATGATTATTCTGGCCTCCGGCCGAAAAATCATTCCGGCCCGTATCGAAGCCGCGCTTAAAGAGAGCGAATTTATCGCTCAAGCCATGGTCTTTGGTGAAGGCCGCGCCCACATTACCGCCCTCATCGTCCCCAACCTGGATGCGTTAGCGGATAGTTTTGAGGATGGGTTGACCGGGCTGGTCGCGTCGGAACCGGACCCCCTGCGCTGGTATTGGCTAGGCGACGATGATCACAGCGAGCCCATTGCGACGATGGCCCACGCCGGTGTGAAAATCAAGCTCGATCAAGTGGTCGAGGCCGTTAACCGCAAGCTCGACCTATTTGAACAGATCGAAAAATACAGTCTGCTGGAACATGCCTACAGCAAAATTGCCCACGATATGGCCGATTTGACGCCGCTGCTGCGGCGGCAGATTGGCGAGCGCTTTGCCACATTGATCAGCGCCATGTATCCCCGCAGCGTCTTGCAGGTCGGTGAGCAAATTACGCAGGTTGAAGTCAGCCCGGAGCGTATGCGCGAACTGTTGGAAAAAGAAACGCTGTTAGACGCCTGGTTGGCCGACGCCGGATTAGAATTTTTGTTTGACCTGGCCCGCCGCAAACAGATCGATACCCCGTCGATTGTCCACATCTGCGATATTGCCGCCAGCATCGCCCAGATGGTCAATGAGGAGCGCCCGCTCTCGACCGCGCTGATTGTGGGCGATCTGCCGCGCATCGTCCGGCATTTACCGACCAGCCAGATTCAGATGCTGCAAATGGAACATATCCGGCGTATGCGCAAAAATCTGACCACCCTAGCCAGGATGGTTGACGGCAAAGTGCTGGGTTACGTCATCGACAAACATGGTTACGTGCGCGGCATCCACAAATTAGACGACAAATTAGACAGCCAGGCCAATCCCCTGCTGGGGCCGCAGTTTCGTCGTCACGCCGCCATCTCCGGGTTATGCGACGCCCTGGTTTTTTATGTCCCCAGCGGCGGCAAACAGGTGCGGGTTTTTGCCGATGGTCAACTGGTGGGCCGCTATTCCAACGGCGACTGGTCTCAGGATATTATGCCCCAGGT
>JAGRCC010000507.1 GCA_020433785.1 Anaerolineae bacterium | reverse complement strand
ATCGTGACCCTGCTAAAAGGCGCGGCCTTTATGGGGCTGGTCGGCGCGGCCGGCATCGCCTATTTCGTCGAATCGCTCAAACCGCCCATCGAAGAAATGTCTCGCAAATTCCAAGAACTGAACAAAGACTTGACCCAGTCCATCAACGCCTACGAACGCGGCGACCAACAAGGCGCCACCCGCTTTTACTAAATCGTATGGGTCTCTAAAGACCTGACAGGTTTCCGAACGCGTAGTTCGGAAACCTGTCAGGTCTAGTAACTTTAAATCCCACTTGCCGATTATCACACTGAAGGGGGACAAGAGATGAAACAAGTATGTCTATTATGCCAACGCACATCACCCGACAGCAATCTCTACTGCCAGGAAACCTACTGCCCGGCCGAAATGTCGCCCAACATCCTGGGTTACGGCGAATGGCTGGGCGATATCGAAATCGTCAAAGCGATTGCCGTCCTGCGGTCCGCTGCGCTGTACGAAGCCATGCACCAGGGCAAGCGGGTGCTGCTTAAAGTGGCCCACCCCGGCCGGGAAAACACCGAACGCCTCAAGCGCGAAGCCGAATTCCTGCGCGACGCCCAACTCAAACGCGACCAGAACGAGTTCCTGCCGGTTCTGCTGCCGCCCTACGCCAACACGGTCATTAAAGTCGACGCCTACGGTAAGGCCATGCTGGGCGGCCACTTGCTCTACTTTTCCATCTTTGAATTTGTCGAAGGCGAACCGCTGCGCGACGTGCTGACCAAACACCCCCAGTTGTGGATCAACCACATCGGCTGGTTGATGATCAGCCTGGCCTCAGCCACCGCCTTTGTCCAAAGTAAAGGCATGTTCCACTTCGGGCTTACACCGGAGTCGGTTCTGCTGAGGTTCGATCAAAAACAAAACGTACCACGTATCCTGCTTTTTGACCTGGGCATTATCAGCGACGGCCAGAACCTCGAGCACAACTGGCACCCGTTTTCCGTTTCGCCGGCCTACACCGCGCCCGAACTGATCACCGACAGCAAAATCCGCCCCGACTACCGCACCGATGTCTACGGCCTGGGCCTAACCTTGTACGAGATGCTGGTCGGCGAACCAGCCTTTCGTTTTAAACTCAACAGCGATGAAGAAGTCTACAAAGCCGTTTTACGCAACCGGCGCATCCGCATGAACCGCGTCGAGGACGTCAAGAGCGTGGCCAACATCGCCCTCAAAGCCAGCGACCAGATGCCGAACCAGCGCTATCAAAACGCCGCCGAGGTCACCCAAGAGCTGTTGGCTTACTTCGGCCCGGTCCCCGGCCAGAAGAAAAGCCGCCTGCCGAAATTAAAAACCCTGATGGTCATTGTCGGCGCGCTGCTCACCATCGCCTTCCTGATCACCGTCGCCGTAACGTTGAACGAGTTGGTGATACTCTAGCTTAACATCTCTTTATTTCACCCTCACCCCGTCGCTATCGCGACTCCCCTCTCCCTAAGGGAGAGGGGTTGGGGGTGAGGGCCATTTTAGGAGGACAGCGTCATGAATAATCCCATCTATATTGATCGACCGCCTCGCATACAGCCGGAACTACCGTTTGACCAAATCGAAATCCCCGGCCCGCCGGACAAAGACGAGCAGGGCAACAGCCGCCTGATCCAGGTAGCCCTGCCGCTGTTGACCATTATCGGTTATGTGTTCGTCTCATCGATGGGCGGCGCGGGTCGCAGCTCAGCGCTGCTCATTCCGATGGCGCTGTCCGTGGTAGCCTCGACCGCGTTTTCCATCTACAGCTACCGCAAAGAAAAACAGCGAGAGGCTGAAATCGAACGCGGCTACACCAAGCGGCTGGTCGAGATGTACAAGGAAATGAACAACTACCAGGACCAGCAGCGCCGCTTCTACGGCTACAACTATCCCGACCGGGCCAGCCTGTACCGCATTGTCCACAACGCCCGCGCCGAAGTCGAAAAGCCGGACCGTACCCTCCGCTCCGAGTCGCGCTTGTGGGAGCGCCGCACCTCCGATGATGATTTCGGGGTAATTCGCCTGGGGATGGGCACCATCCCATCCACCGTACCTTACGTCTTGCGCGAGGGCAGCAACTTCGACGACCCACAAGCCCGCGAGGCCATGAAGTTGGAAGCCGACTCCAAATTTGTGTCCGACATTCCGGTCATCGTCTCCCTGCGACCGCCGCAAGAAGACGAAACCGAAAGCAGCCAAAAAGACGAAGTCGGGATTAACCCGCCCGCCGCCCACGCTTTGGGCATTGCTGGCGAGCGCCGCGCCGTGTACGAGGCTGTCCGGGCCATGCTCGGTCATTTCGTGACGTTCCACGCGCCGTCTGATACCCGCCTCTATTTTATCGCCTCTAAAAAGGACGAGTGGGCCTGGACCGATTATCTGCCTCACAGCCAGGACGACGAGCAGACCAAATCCCGCTGTTTCCTGAGTGAAATCAAAGAAGACGATCAAGAAAAGGTTTTTGGCGAAGACGAAGAAGGCGCGCTGGACAAATATTTGGAAGGCATTCGCAAGGTGCTGGCCCAGCGCAAAATCCGGCTGGAAGACCGCGACGACAACCAGGGCAAAGCCGACCCGACCTTGCCGTTTCTGGTGGTGGTGGTCGACCTGCTCGACGCCATCTACGATCCTAAATCGCCGCTCAACGGCTTAGAATCAGACGCCGCGATGTCCATCTTATTGGAACAAGGCGCGGCGCTGGGCGCGGCCGTCATCTTCCTGGTGCCGGAACGCAGCAAAGTCCCGAGCGGCTGCCAATCGGTCATCGAAATCGAGCGCACCACCCCGGCCACCAACAGCCGCATCGCCCAAAACGAAAAGCTGCACTTCCGTTACGCCGAAATCGGCGTCAACAGCTACCGCTACGTCGGCGAGGCCGACGCCATCGCCAAACCGGACGAGATGGTCGGTCTGGCCCAAATGCTGGCCCAGATGGAACTCCGCCAGAGCGCCGGGGCGAACGTGGCCAGCGCCGTGCCGTTTATGAGCCTGATGGGGTACACCTCCATGCAGCATTTAGAAGACGAGGCCCTGCAAAATTGGCACGACAGCACCGAACCCCAATTCTCCAACTGGCTGCGGGTCAAGCTCGGCCTGATGTCCGGCAACAAGCCCCGCACCCTGGTCTTCTCGGCCAAGCGCGATGGGGTACACGGGATGGTTGCCGGCAGCACTGGCTCCGGTAAATCGGAACTGCTCATCTCGATGATTGTCGGTATGGCCGTCACCTACGACCCGTCGGTGCTCAACTTTGTGCTGGTCGATTATAAAGGCGGCGGCGCCTTCAAGGAATTCTCGGAGCTGCCGCACGTGGTCGATATTATCACCAACCTGGCCGGCGACGGCGTGACCCGTATGTTCACTGCCATCAAATCGGAGATGCAGCGGCGGCAAGCCCTCAACGCCGAAACCGGCACCAAGAACATCGTCGATTACCGCCAGAAGGGGCTGCACAAAACCTATCAGCCCTACCCTTATCTCTTCATTATTATCGACGAGTTCGCCGAGATGATCGCCGACCGGGCCGAATACAAAACCGAACTGGAAAGCATCACCCGCGTGGGCCGGGCGCA
>JAGRCC010000506.1 GCA_020433785.1 Anaerolineae bacterium | reverse complement strand
GTCGTGACCACGCCGCATATCGCCTCGGCGACGGGGCCAGGCAAAAATCGCTTATGGGAGCAAGCCATTATCCAGGCGCTGCAACTACTACGGGGTGAAAGACCACCTCACATTCTAAATCCAGAGGTCTTAAAAAAATAACAAAATACGAAGATAGCAAAGGAGCTTGCGTATGTCAAAAGAAAATGGTGTTACTGTTATCGGCCTGGGGTGTGGTGATCTCAATCCCATCGAACCCTACCAGACTATTACATCGATAAACGAGGGCCGGCCATGAAAATCAAATGGTTTGCCCACGCTTCATTTTTAATCGAAGGTGATGGACTGCGGATCATCACCGATCCCTATACCCCGGACGAAATGGGGTTTCCGCCAATTACCGAACCGGCCGACATCGTCATTCGCAGTTCTAGCGATGATGGCGGTCACTGTTTCGCCGAAATGATCCCCGGTGAGCCGGAGGTGGTTACGGCCACAGACATCATCGACAGCGGCATCACCATACGCGGGCTGAAAATCACTGCGATCCCGGTGCGGGAGAGCTTGATCTACAAAGACTCGCCGCTGGATAACGGTATGTACCGTTTTACGCTGGAAGGCCTCCGGCTGGCGCACATGGGCGACGTCGGTAATCCGCTGACGGATGAGCAACTCGATGCCTTAGCCAATGTCGATGTTCTATTTGTGCTGGCCGGTGGCCCGCCGACCATCGACTTAGATGACCTACGCGAAGCCATCGACATCATCCAGCCCCGCGTCATTATCCCCATGCACTATCATCTACCGGGCACAAAAGTCAAAATGCTGCCCATCACCGAATTGGCCGGTCGTTTCTCGACCGATGAGGTGGTTTGGCTCGACAGTTCGGAATTCGATTTGTCTCGCGATACTATACCACTGGCCAGACGAATGTTTGTATTACGCTCTAGCCTGGTAGAATAATCGTAGAAATTCAAGTAGGTAATGCTATAAATGATGAAATATGAATGATGAGTAATGAATAATCAAGGAGAGGTATTATGACAGACCATGTTTATAAAAAAATCGAATTAACGGGATCATCCGATGTGAGTATCGAAGACGCAGTTCAGAACGCGGTGGCGAAAGCGAGTAAAAGTATTCGCAATATGCGTTGGTTCGAAATTGTCGAGACACGTGGCCATATCGACAATAATCAGGTGGCCTATTGGCAAGTGACGATCAAGATCGGGTTTACGTTGGATGATGGCAGCGAGTAGCGTTTGGGGAGTTAAAAGAGTTCGTGGAGTTTGTAGAGTTCTTAGAGTTTGTGGAGTTAGAAAATATCCTCATAAACTTCATAACTCCATAAACTCTATAAACGCCCTAACTCTATAACCGCCTCGGCTCGTGCCATTCGTCGATGGCGTGTTGGATGAGCTGGCGCACTTGTTTATCATTGAGTTCATCCAGAGTGTGATGCGTAACACCGTTGACCATTATTTCCATATGGCCGCTGGGGTGGCTGCGCAGCCGAATTGTTTGCCGACTGAGCGGGTCGGCGTCAGGCAAGGCGTTCAGCCGGCGCTGGACGATCTGGTCGATGACGTCGACAAACGTGCGGGGGGCGCGGCTGGGAACCGTAGCGGTGGTAATGAGCAGCTTGCCGGTGGCGGCAGCGATTTTTTTGGCTAATCTTTCCCACACCTGAGTTTCATTGTACAAGTTAGGCTCTTGCTCAATTGGATAATCGGCCCGATAGCGGACTAAGGTGACGGTTCGCTCATCGTAAAGGGTAACAAAAATAAACCACTGCCGGCGGGTATAGTTGCGCGGCGTCAAGGCGCCCTGATGCAGATGCGTCTCAAAATCAAGATAAACTTTGTCGATTTTATCGAAGTGGAAGAAGCGAGATTGGTGATCAAAAAAAAGGAAGTGGGTGGTGAAAAACAGCGTCTGTTGAGCCATATCGATCATAATCGAACGGCGGCTCGTGATGAGCAGCCAGGCAAACGCGGCATAAGCGGCAGTCACGAGCCAACCGACCCAATTTATATTCAATACAACCGTAGCAATGCCGGTCGCTACACTCAAGGCCAGCGAGATAATTCCCCAGCGATACAAAAGGTTTGGGCGAGCTAAGACGAGATAAGTTGAGGCTTCGTCTTCGATAAGGTGTTCAGGGGGGATAAATGGGTTAAGCATATCGGTCTTAATGGAATTCGAGCGACATTATAAAGTAACTGCCACCGGGCTATTCTTATTCCCGCAAAAATGTAATGGTTAATTGTACCACGATATTTTGCCAGGTAAAAGGGTTAGCCACTAGGTTAACCGTCGAAAAAGTCATCCGCTCAACAAACATTACACTTAAATTTGCAATAACTAGGTGAAGTGCATATAATGTCATATTGTTCTCCGCTGTGTTGAGAAATAAGTTAGATTTTTTGCCCTTATCTGTTTATAAATTATTAATTTAAACCAATGTTGGTTTTTTGAGCAGGCTGCTCTGATAGCCAGCTTCTGTACATGAAAAACTATCCAAACAACTTGCTGTACGGTGGGCTGGTTTTTTGTTGCCTTAAATACTTTGTATCAATCTAGTAGTAGGGAGCCGAGGGAAATCTCATGGTATTAGACAAACAAAATATTATCGTATTCTGCCCGGACTGTGAAGAAGAACTTCACTTTGACACCCTTTCGGAGTTAATACCGAAAGTCATTTGTCCTAACTGTTGGGCTAATTTAACCGTAACCAGTTTAGCCCCCCTCAAGTTGGGCTGGGATGTTGACATGTTTGAGAAAGATCAGGTGTTAAGAGAGTACTGGACAGAAGATAGCTGGTAATGAGTTTGTCTATACCCCTGTTTAACCTCTGAACTATTTCGTCTGAAGCATTGATATATCGGTCGCCCTCATCAGTGGCGACTACCCCTAAATAAGTCCACACGGATGGCGGGCTGGCCCGTATCTCCGGTGGACTTTTGCATTTTAGGATATGAAGGTGGCTAATTTTAGGCATTTATGACCATTTACTGGTATACTTGTCGTGACTAGACCGGGCTGGCTCAATCATATGAGATCGGCTCAGGTTTGGGACCAGCCTCAGCATTTAAAACTCAACGAGTAATTCAGGCCAATTGAAGAGAGAAAAGGGGGAAGTAACGTTGAAAGAGCGACTTGAAGCGTTGTTTGATGCAGTGCAAGGATTAGACGAAATTATTATCCTGCCTCATAACAACCCTGATCCTGACGCGATCGCCAGCGCTGTTGCGTTACGGTATCTTTTGTCTCAGCAGTTAAATATCAAATGCCAAATTGTCTACCGGGGGATTATCGGGCGGGCGGAAAATAAAGCTTTGGTTCATTATTTAGACCATCCGCTCCACCGCGTCAACGGTCATATTAATCAGCCCTGTGCGCCGTTTGCGCTGGTTGATACCCAACCGGGCGCCGGCAACAATGCCTTACCCATCGGGGCCGACATCGCCGTTGTCATCGACCATCACCCCCACCGTGAGGCGAACGGCACGATAACCTATGTCGATGTCCGTCCCTCAGTAGGCGCCGCTTCCAGCATTATGACTGAATATCTACGGCTGGCGCAGGTGGGTATTCCGTCCTTTTTAGCAACGGCGCTCTTCTATGGCATCAAAACCGACACGATGGGTCTAGGGCGAGGGACCGGGACGCTGGATATGGAAGCCATCTGCTATCTCTTACCCAAAATCGATCTGGAAGCGCTGCTCAAAATTGAGCGGGCGCAAGTCCCCAGGAGTTACTTTAAGAACTTAGCCGAAGCTCTCAACGCCACCCGCATCTACAATAATGTGGCTATTTCCTACCTGGGGTCGATGCAGTACCCAGACCTGACCGCCGAAACCGCCGATCTACTGCTGCGCATGAAAGGCGTGCAATGGGTGGTCTGTATGGGCACCCACAAAGAACGGTTCATTATTTCCGTCCGAACCCAAAAGCAAACCGGCGCCGGTCAATTTGTTCAAACCATTGTGGGCGAGCAGGGCGTGGCCGGCGGTCACGGTTCGATGGCCGGCGGTCAGGTTATCCTTGGCGATAAAAATCCGGATAACTTGGCTGAAACCTTGATCGAAAAGATGCGTCAGTACCTGAATGTGTCAGACATAGCGGGCATAACCCTGACGACTTAACTCAAGCCGCTAGCCAAGCCTATCATATTTCATTCTTTCACTGTTAATTCTTCTATTGCACTTTAAAGGAGTTTCATCCCTCATGAAGCAAGATCTTTCTCACATTTCACCCGTTTGGGGGCGCATCACCAATTTAATCGTCGACCGCGGTGAAGGCAGCTATGTCTACAGCTCCGACGGCCAACAGTTTCTCGATTTTACCAGCGGCATCGGTGTCACCAACACCGGCCACAGCCACCCGACCGTGGTCAAAGCCATCCAGGAGCAAGCCGCCAAAATTATGCACGCCCAGGTCAACTGCTACTTCCACGAACCGCTGATCCGCGTGACCGAGCGGCTCAATGAGGTGACCCCACCGCACCTGGATACCTTCTTCTTGTCCAACTCCGGAGCCGAAGCCGTCGAAGGGTCGGTCAAATTAGCCCGCCACTACACCGGGCGACCCAACATCATCGTCTTTCAAGGCAGCTTCCACGGCCGCACCGCCCAAACGATGGCCATGACCACGGCCAAAACCGTCTACCGCCTCGATTACCAACCCCTGCCCGCCGGCGTGTTTGTCGCGCCATTCCCTTATGGTTATCGCTACGGGATGAACGATGAGCAGGTGAGCCGCTTCGCCCTGCAAGAGTTGGACCAACTGCTCCACGGCCAAACCGCGCCGCAGGAAACCGCCGCCATGATCATCGAGCCGGTGTTGGGCGAAGGCGGTTACATTCCCGCCCCGAAACAATTCATGCAAGGGCTGCGCCGCATCGGCGACGAGCACGGTATCCTGCTCATCGCCGACGAAGTGCAAAGCGGCTTTGGCCGCACCGGCAAATTCTTTGCCCACGAACACGCCGGCGTCAAGGCCGATATTATGGTCATGGCTAAAGGTATGGGCAGCGGCTTCCCCATTTCCGGCATCGCCTCGACTCAAGAAATTATGAGCAAATGGCAGACCGGCACACATGGCGGCACCTACGGCGGCAACGCGATGGGCTGCGCCGCGGTGGAAGCCACCATCAAGGTTATTCAAGACGAAGGGCTGGTTGAAAACGCCGCCATCCGCGGCCAGCAGTTGATGGACGGCCTAACCGAACTGCAAGGCCGCTATCCGGTTTTGGGCGATGTGCGCGGTCTCGGCTTGATGGTCGGCTGTGAATTCACCGATCCGGACACCAAACAGCCTGCCCCGGCCGTGACCAAAGCAGTGCTGTCGCACGCCTTCGAAGAGGGTCATCTGCTGCTGTTGTCGTGTGGCACCTATGCTAACACCATCCGCTGGATTCCGCCGCTGGTCGTAACTGAGTCCCAAATCAATGAAGGGCTTGAAAAATTCGAGCGCGCGCTAGCCGCTTCTGTTAATTAACCCTGTCTATTTTAAACTTTTTTGGTGTAGTCCACAGATGCACCCCGATATTCACAGATTTTTATCAAAATTTGATTTTATCTGTGCCAATCTGTGTCTATCTGTGGACCATCAAACAGTCTCCCTGAAAGCGAAAACACGATGACACCCTTTGCCATTGCCGGCATTCAGATGCGCGTCCATTCGACGTTGGAAAGCAATCTGGAAGCCATGAAATATAAACTGAATACATTGATGGCCATTTATCCCTGGGTTCAACTGGTCCTTTTTAGCGAGTTAGCCGTCTACGGCCCGCTGGCGGCCAAGGCCCAACCCTTGCCCGGTCCCGCCGAGGCCGAATTTCAGAAGCTGGCCGCTAAACATCACATCTGGCTCATCCCCGGCTCGATTTACGAGCGCGACGGCCAGCGGGTGTACAACACCGCCCCGGTCATCAATCCCCACGGCGAAGTGGTGGGGCGTTACCGCAAGATGTTTCCCTTCTATCCCTACGAGGAAGGCGTTTCGGCGGGGAATGAATTTTTGGTGTTCGATGTGCCGCACGTGGGCCGATTTGGCGTGTCGATCTGCTACGATATGTGGTTTCCCGAAACCATCCGCACCCTGGTCTCGATGGGCGCGGAGGTCATATTGCACCCATCGATGACGCCGACCGTTGACCGAGACGTGGAACTATCGATTGCCCGCGCCACGGCCGTGCAGCAGCAGTGCTACATTTTCGACATCAACGGCGTCGGCGACGGCGGCGT
>JAGRCC010000505.1 GCA_020433785.1 Anaerolineae bacterium | reverse complement strand
ACTTGGCCCCTTGTTGGGTAGCCATCCGCCCCGCAACTTCGCTCATTGGGGTTAACAGCGGCAGCGAGCGATCCACTTTCTGGATGGTTTCATAGGCGATGCAAACAGCGTTGCTTTTAATCAGCGCGTGAGTTAACGCTTCATCGGCAGCCAGGTGCAGGTAGGTGAAGACAATTTGACCAGGGCGAATGAGATTATATTCGGACGGCTGCGGCTCTTTGACGTGCATGACCATATCGGCGCGGGCGAAGATTTCGGCGGGTGTATCGATAATCTGCGCGCCGTGTTCGACATAATCTGTGTTATCAAAGCCGCTAGCCAAACCCGCATTGTTTTCAACGAGAATGGTGTGGCCGTGCTGCCGTAAAACTTCAACGCCAGCCGGGGTCATGCAAACGCGATTTTCCGCAACTTTAATTTCTTTCAAAATTCCTACAATCATGGTTAGCCTCCCTAAGAAAAATTAAATATATGTGCCGATGACTCAATTTAGAATAAGGCTGGACCTTCAACGCTAAAGTTCCAGCGCATGATATTAAATCCGATAGTGGTTGTCAATGAAGGGTTTGCCGGTTTGGGGTCGAACAGAAAAAATCGTTTTTATTGGGGGTAGCGTATCATGTTTTAAGGCGACTCTCAACGCTAAAAAGTGGGGAGTTGGCAGCAACAAAAAGAGGGATTTTTGACAGTAGTATCCCCAACAAATGTGGGGGAAGCAACAGGAGCATCGCTACAAATGTAGGGTACCCATCAAGGATCGAGCGAGGCAAGTCCCTGGCGTAACGCATACAGCACGGCCTGGGTCCGATTGGCTAGCTGTAATTTCTCTAAAATATTGGAAACGTGGCCCCGCACGGTTTGGTCGCTGATGACCAGTGTTTCGGCGATATCACGATTGCTCAAGCCTTGAGCCATCAACTTGAGCACGTCGATCTCCCGTTCGGTCAGCAGATTGTGGGGCGATTGGGGTTCCGACGACGAGGATCTGCTGCGCAGCAACTTCCGGGCAATGGCCGGATGAAGGGTCAACTCGCCGAGAGCAACATCGCGAATGGCCCGCACCAACTCCTGAGGCGACGAGTCTTTCAGCAGACAGCCCAAAGCGCCCGCTTCGATAGCCGCCAGAAGTTTTTCATCGCCGGTCAAGCTGGTTAGCACCAGAATGTTGGGCGAATGCGCCTCCTGTTTGAGCGTTTTAATTACGGTCAGCCCGTCTTTGCGCGGCATCATCAAATCCAGCAAAATCACATCCGGCTTAAGCAACCGCGCCTGAAGCACAGCTTCTTCGCCATCCTCGGCCTCACCGACGACCTCCAAGCCCGGTTTCAGGCTCAGCATCCCACGCAAACCATGCCGGACAACCGGATGATCATCAACTATTAAAATCCGAATCGTTTCGCTCATAAAATGAACCTCAAAAGGCATTCAGCTTTTAGCCGTTAGCTATCAGCTTTTCATATAGATCAGGACTCACACTGTTCTCAACCATTAACAGCTAAATTTTTGACGTGCGGAGCCGGTTATGATGGCCGTCAAGTCTCTTTAGCGATTAAGCTGACGGCTGGTAGCTGATTGCTGATAGCTTACCTACATTTTAAGCGACACCTTAACGTTAGTCCCCTGCGCCGGCTCCGAACCGATAACTAGCGTCGCACCGATTTGCTCGGCCCGTTCGCGCATGCTAATTAGTCCCAATCCGCCTTTATGGGCCGGGGCCTCGAGGGCAAAGCCGGTCCCATTATCTTCAACCAGCAGTTCAATTATATCGGCATCGCACTTGAGCCGAACGATGACCACGGTGGCGGCGGCGTGTTTAAGGGCATTGTTCAGGGCTTCCAAGGTGATTAAATACAGGGCGTCCTCGACCGGCGCGGGCAAATCGAGCGACTCATCGGCTTGCAGCCGGGCCTTGATGCCAACGCGACGCTCAACCGCATCGAGACGTTGTTGGAGCGCCGACACCAGTCCCATCTGCTCCAAAATGGCCGGGCGCAGTTGAAACAAAAAGAGTCGCATCTCGCGCAGCGCCTGCTGAGCGGTCTGGCCGATCTCGACCAACCGCTGGCGGGCCTCGTCGGCGCGCTGGGCAGTGAGCAAGTCCGACGCCCACTCGGCCAGCAGCGTCAGACTGTAAAGCGACTGCGTGACCGAGTCGTGGAGTTCGCGGGCCAGTCGCTCGCGTTCTTCCATTACGGCGGCCTGTTCGGCCCGCAGTCGCAGGTTAGTGCTTTCAATCACCACACCGATTTGATCGGCAATGGCCGTTAACAGCGCAACTTCCTCCTCGGTTAGGGGTCGCTGCCCGGATCGGGTAAAAATACTAAGCAGGCCCATCGTCTGGTTCCGGGCGCGCATCGGCAGCCCCACATAGCCATGCAATTCCGACTGGATCGATGGCGCGATGGCCCGCAGCTCGGCTTCCTCAGCCGTGATGATGTGCCGGCCCTCTTGCAGCACGGCTCGCACCGGGTCGCCGTTCAGCGGAACCATTTTCAAGGTCGAAACTGTGCCGGGCGTTAAGCCCTGTTGAATGGCCAGGTTAAGCGTGTTATTGGCCTCATCCAACAGATGGATTGCTCCGGTGTTACTATGAACCACGGTCAGCACCCGTTCTAATGAGCGTTCCAGCGTCGACTCCAAATCCAGCGACTCGCTGGCGGCTGAGGCGACGGCATACAGCGCCGACAGTTCTCGCGTCCGGTTGAAGACACGCTGCTCCAGATTTTCGTTGAGTTCCCGAATCTCATTTTCCACTCGCCCCTGTTCGGTAAAGAGGCGGGCGTTTCTGACCGCTACCGCAATTTGAGCGGCTAAGGTTTTCAGCACGCGTAACTCATCTTCGCCAAAACGATGGGGGGTATTCGCCTCTAAATCGAAGACGCCTAGCAGCCGCCCCTGTAAAATCAAAGGAATGGCCGCCTCCGAACGGGTGTCGGGTAGGGCGGTAATCGGCAAATAAGCCGACGACCGGCGTACATCGTCGATGACAATCGCCTGACGGCTACGGGCGCTCAGAGCGATGATGCTGGGTTCGGCGTCAAAAGGAATCGTATTAAACATCTGATCGGTAATGATTTGGCCGGCAGCGTCGGCGCTGGCGGCGCTGATGAGTTTGTGGGAGGTGTCATACATCAAAAAGATAGAGGCGGAGTAGAGATTAAAGCCCCGCACGGTTAACGTCACCACCTGCTGTAAAAGCTGGTCGATATCCAGCACAGTGGTAATTTGGCGTGAAACATCGGCCGCAATTTGCAGGTCGCGGGCGCGGTTGGTCGTCCGTTCGGTCAAATCGGCAAACCGGGCTTGCAACTGCTCAGCCATATGGTTAAAAGACCGGATCACTTGGCCAATTTCATCGAATCGGTCATTTTGGCCGAGTTTGGACCACTCGCCGGTGGCCAATCGCTGGCATTGGTGTTCCAATTCTTCCAGCGGCTTTGAAACCAACGACCGGGTCGCCAGAAAAACGATACTGCTCAAAATCAACACCGCCAAACAGGTGAGCGAGAGTTCAACCAACAGCGAGGGTAAAACTTGAGGACTCAGCAGGGCGGAGAGATATCGCGCCAGGCTGACTAAGACAAGCCCGGTTAGGCCGGTAATTATAGCCAGACGGTAGGCTATTTTTAACTTGATAGCCATCATCGATCACCTGCTCTCCCCAGGAAAAGACAGCGGCCTTGCTGTCTCGGTAATTGGTTTGACCCGCTCCGATTGAAACAGAGGTTGACGCTCATTATACAATGATCTATCAACAATCAGCAATGCCTATCTATTTTCCCTGGCCGGCCAATCCTTTTCAGAAAAAATTCATTATTCCGTGACATTATATTATTCCTGGTTATACTTGAATCGTAGTTTATTGGTCGTTTTATTCTTCGGCCTACACTGTATATATCATTCTATACTACAGAAATTTATAAGATGAGGAAAGAGGTAAATGTAATGCGAAAATATATCTTGATCTGGACCATGCTCGTTTTCTTAATCCCAACTTTGGCCTGCGGGCTGTCCGGCGGCAGCAGCGAAGAGCCTACCCCCGCACCGGTTGAGGCGGAAGCTGAAGCACCGGCCGGGGAAGCGGTCGAGGCCGAGAGCGCGGCTGAAGCCGAGGCGGCGGTTGAACCTACAGTTGAGTCTACAATGGAAGCCGAAAGCCCGGCCGAAGACGCGGCTGAAAGCGACGCTCCAGCCGCCACCGAAGAAGCAAGCGAAGCGGAGACGGTCGAAGCGGAAGCGAATGAAAGCGCCTCGGCTAACAGGGAAGAAGTCAACCTAGCTGACACACCGGGGTTGGACAGTTTATCATCCTACCGCATCTCTTTTGTGATGAAGTTCGATGGCCAATCGGGCGGCCAGCCGGCTCAGGGAACGATCAACATTTTGCTGGAGGCTAGCCAGGAGCCGGCGGCCAAACATATGGCGATGGACGTGGAAGGCAGCACCATGGACCAGATGGGCGGCGTCAACCATATGGATATTTACGATATGGGCGACACCGTTTATATGTACAATGACGCCATGGGTGGGCAGTGGATCTCGATGCCTGGTGGCGATGACACGTTCAACCAAGGCTTCTTCGCGCCGGATGAGAATCTGGAAGTACCGGACACAGCTGAATGTACCTCAGGCACAGAAACAATCAACGGCATCGAAGCCAAGCTCTGCACGTTCGACGCCATGGACCTGGAGGATTTATCGGACGCCACTTATGACAAAGTCGATGGCAAAATTTGGCTGGCCGAAGATGGCGGCTACGTAGTCAAGTATGAAGTGGCGATGGAAGGCTACAAACCAACGGATGCCGATCAACAGGGACTGTTTGAGTTTGGGGATGTGACGCTGACTTATGAGATCCTGGAAGTCGACGCAGATGTCTCCATCGAACTCCCGGCTGAAGCTAAAAACGCCCAAAGTCTAGATTTTGGCGGAATGGCCGGCGGCGCTGATCCGGCCTCAGCCGATGTGCCGGTCCTGGATGATGCAGAACAGTTGTTTACCGCCGCTGGTGTAACCACGTACAAGTCTACTTCGAGTCTCGATACTGCGGTGGAGTTTTATCGCCAATCTCTGACCGACGAAGGTTGGACTGAAGATGATGGCGGCGCCTTGATCACCGACTCCTCCGCATTACTCTCTTTTGAGAAAGACGGCACTACTTTGACCGTCTCAATTTCTCAAGAAGATGGGGGCAAGATTAGCGTCAGTGTTATCTCATCGTAGTACGGAAATGTAAGTGTGGAGCGTCAAAGTAAAATTTGACTTTGGCTTTGACAAAGCAAGCTTTGTCGCTCCTGAAATAAAAAAGAGTCCGAAAGGTGATATCGGACTCTTTTTTATTAATTAGTTTGTTTGTTGGTTGGGTAAATGGGCGGATTTTTTGATAACTAACCAACAAACCATCCATCCAACTAACTGTCCAACCAGCCTAACGCCGCTGAATGACCACCGGGACAAGGTGCTGACTGCCGTTTACGCTTTGAAATAAGGTCTCGGTTCGAAAGGCTTTATCCAGAGCCTGGGCCAAATCGGCCAGGAGATCGTCAGCGCTTTCGATACCGACGGCCAGCCGGATCAGGCTGTCGCTGATGCCGATGGCGGCTCGCTCTTCGGTGGACAGCTCGTAGTAGCTGACCAGAGCCACCTGCTCGACCAGGGTCTCGACCCCACCGAGGCTCGGCCCGATGTAGGGGATTTGCAGTTCGTCAATAAATCGGCCCGCACCGGCTAAATCGGTATCGAGTTCAAAGCTGACCACGCCGCCAAAGCCTGACATCTGCTCAATGGCGACTTCATACTCCGGATGGCTGACCAGGCCAGGGTAGTAGACTCGCCGCACCGCCGGGTGTTTGGCCAGGAAGTGGGCCAGTTTATCGGCGGTTTCGTTTTGCCGCTTCACCCGCAGATCGAGCGTTTTCAGCCCACGAATGAGCAAATAGGCCGTGTGCGGATCGCTCACATCGCCGAGCATGGCCTGAGTTTCTTTAATCGCACCGATCATATAATCGGACCCGACTACCACCCCGGCCAGCAGATCGTTATGACCGCCCAGATACTTTGTAGCCGAATGAACCACAAAATCGACGCCGAATTCCAGGGGACGCTGGTTGATGGGGGTAGCAAAGGTACTGTCGATGACGGTTTTGATATTGTGCTTTTTGGCAATGGCCACCACCTTTTCCAAATCCAGTACACGCAGGTATGGATTGGTGGGCGACTCGGAGACGATGACTTTGGTGTTAGGGCGAATAGCCGCTTCCAAAGCTTCGTAATCACCCATCGGCACCTGAGTCGACTCGACGCCGTAGCGGGCCAGGAATTTGGTGACAAATTGGCGGGTGCGGCGATAGCAGTCATCGGTTAAGATAACGTGACCGCCCTGAGAGAGCAGGGTAAACAGGGTGGTGGTGACCGCCGCCATCCCGCTGGAAAAGAGACAGGCCGCTTCACCGCTGTCGAGCGCAGCCAGTTTAGCCTCAGCCGCAGCGATGGTGGGGTTGCCGTAGCGACCGTATTCTTCCCGCTCGATCTCATCGCCCCAAAGCTTGGCTTCCATATAGTCCACCAAATCTTGCGTATTTCTGAAGGTATAGGTGCTGGTTTGCGAAATCGGCGTGGTAAGCGCGTGATGCGGCTTGACGCGTTTTTCACCGGCGTGGACAACATGAGTGCTAAGATCTTTATCTGACATTTGACTCTCCTTGATGATGTGCGAAATAAAAAACTGGCCTCTCTGTCAGATGAGAGGCCAGTTTCGAGTGAGCTTTCACAAAAAAGCCTCTTCTCGAAAGAAGAGGCTTGGCGCACGGAATCGGTAGCTCTCATCTTCCAGAAAATAACACTTCTGCCGGAATTGGCACCGAAAACCTGATAAACAATGTTGTTCTCAGGAAAGGTTGCCGGAGCTTCACAGGGCCGGTCCCTCTGCTCCTCTGGATGAGTGATATATTTTTTTCTTTAAAGCTTGTATCAAACTGTGTCAGATAATACCACAAGGGGTGGGGTTTTGTCAATAATTAATTTTGTCACAGATATGATTATCTTTGACACACCCTCGTCTCCTCTTTACAATATCCTTCTTAGGGAGTTGTAACCGGCAATGAGCCTATTTGGCACTAATCGCAAAATGACTACTGTGCGCTCGATTAAATCAACTGATATCGGCGATATTTTACGACTGATTGAAACGGCGTGGCGGGTCTATTTGCGCCTTTCACCGGCGGAGCTGCGCACCCGATTGAACGATTTGCACGGCTTTTTGGCCGAGGATCGGGTTGGACTGCGCGGTTTTCTCGTCATCGAGCCGTATCAGCCCGATACAGTTCTGCTCATAGCGGCCGGCCTGCGCGATACCTGGAGCGTTGAGCCTTATCTCGACTTGCTGCTGCCGAAAATTGAACAGGCGGCCCTGGATACCCATTCAACGGCCATCATGCATGTGGGCAGCTTTGCCTGGTTGGTGGAGGGATTGCGCCAGCGAGGATTTGAAACCCACGATTGGATTGTCATTTATGAACGGGCCGGCCAGGCGCCGCCACCCCAGCCTGCTCAGACGCCGGCTCAGGTTCGAACGGCCCATACTTCGGATTTAGAGATGCTGACCCGGCTCGATAACTACACCTTCGATTACATCTGGCATATGTCTACCCGGCATCTCCGCGAGGCGCTGGCCAATGCCGTTTCATTTGCGGTGGCTGTTATGGATAACCACATTGTGGGCTACGAGTGGTCTGATATGTACCATCAGCACGCGCATCTCACCCGGCTGGCTGTCCATCCGGATTTTCAAGGCCAGGGCATTGGGCGGCAACTAGTCTATCGCGCCATTACCGATGCGCTGGCCGCCGGCGCGAATTTGATTACACTGAACACGCCGGAACATAACCAACGCTCTCAAGCGCTTTACCAGCGCTTTGGCTTTGTAAGTACAGGGGAGCGACTGCCAGTGTTGAAGAAAGAGTTAAAGTAGAAAATAGAAAGCAGAAATTGGAAACAGGTCCTTCTAATTTCTATTTTCTATTTTGCCAATTGACTGTCCCCCACGATTTGTTCCATCCCCTCACTTTACCCCAATTTCCTCTAGTTCGACTCGCCCCACTTCCACCGCATTTTGGGCCGGATCGTACCAGATGATTAGAGGTCGATACCGGCCCGGCGGCGTATCGGGCGGCAGCGACAGATCATAGACATCAGTGATGATTTCGCCAGACCGCCAGTGGTTGGTGGGATAGGCGAAATGAACCGGCACGGCATCGGCGACCGCGACGACCTGACCGGCTGCATCGAGCAACCGGGCCGACACTTTTAAGCCGGCAGTGATAGGCGCATCGACGCGCCAGGTTAGCGTCAATCGAACCGGGGCCGGCCCTGAGCCAGTGTGCGGCGATCGCGTAACGTCATAGCTTATCAGCGTAATTTCCGGGGTGATCGCTTGATTGAGTTGATAAGGCTGATTTGGGGGAGTCGTCACCGGTTGGAGATGGATTTGGATCAGAGGCCCAATGGCGCTAAGAGAGTAGCGCTCGGCCAGGCCGGCCAATTCTCGCGTGAGATAGACCGATTTCCCCTCATTAACTAATCGTTCAACCGCGGCCAGCCGGTCCGCTTCCAAGTCAGCGACCACGGTTTCTATATCCGGGCGTTGATTTTCCGTTTGTTGGAAATAGCGCACCAGCGTCATCTCGCCCAAAATGCCCACGATGACCGGCTGATCGGCCAGCGGCTGGCGAATGATATCGAGGCCATAATCGTGGATGGTCCAGGTATAGCTTTGCTTGAGCGTCGGGTAGTTGGCGCGGACCAGTTGAAACATCATCAATCCGAAAATCCCCAACAGTAGGGTGACTAAGCCCCAACGCCAAACTGTGTGGCGCAATCGGGCCATTGTGGCCAGCAGAAAACCCGCGCCCAGACCGCTCCAAAGCGCCCACACCAGAAAGATGGGGATAAAAAAGACCTCGATGTCGGCCACGTTATAAAAAATATTGAAAGTGAAATAGGTAAGAAAGGCCACCCCGGTCAGCCCTAAAATCGAGATCGGGCCCCGTTGGATCAGGTATAGCAAGCCAATTATCCCGAGCGCCGTTGTGTAAAATTGGTCGGCTAGCAGGTTCCAATAAAAAATCAGGTCTCGCGTCTGGTTGAACGGGTTGCTGAAGATAAAGGCGCCGTAGCCGCTGGCCGTCACCTGCTGCCAAAAGCCGGCCCAACTGTTGCGATACGTTCCATCCAACGAGCCGACCTCGCCCCGTAGGGGCAGATAAAGGTAGATTAACAAAGGTAGCAAGCCCAGCAGAAGGCTGATAAGTACTGTTTTCGGTCTGAACAACGTCGGGCCGTAAATTAGCAGCAGATAAATCCCCACTGCCGGCAGCAGCAGCAGCATCGTCCGATGATGGGTTAGCGACAGCCCAAACAAAAAAGCCAGCCAATAGACCGGCCGCGGCGACTGGCCGTCGGCGGAAACAGCCATGAGCAAAATTAAGACGACGAAGAACGCATTAAGCGTATAGACCTCAGCGATGGTGGCTTGTTGCCAAAAAACGAACCCGACTGCAAATAAGAGCGCACCAACCAAGCTGCCAACATAGGCCGGCCAAACGACCGATCCGGCCGGTTGAAGTCGAGATCTTAATTTGTCTGGGGTGCTGCCGTGATCCGGCTGAAGACTCGACTCTATTGGGTTGACGTGAAACGGCGAATCGATTGGCTTCGACCGAAGCCCGGCCTCGGTTTGGATTTGCAAAACCCGCCGGATGAGCAAAAACAACAGCGAAACCGTCGCTGCGCCAAAACCGGCGCTCATCAGGTTAACTCGGTAGGCCACATTACCAACGGGCAGCAGCGTGAAAAGTTTACCCAACATGGTGTAAAGCGGATAACCGGTGGGGTGGGCGATACCCAATTGGTAGGTTACCAGTTGAAATTCCAAGCTGTCGTCAAACAAAGTAACCACAGACGGGGCCAGCGTAGTCACATTTAGGGCCAAACAGAGGATAAAGACGCCTCCGGCTATTAGCCAGTCGAGCCGCTCTGAACGCATCGTTTTGCTCATATTAACTACGGGGCTCGATATTGATTTCGACGCGGCCAGTCATACCGGGGCGAAGCTCAAATTCGCCGCCATTGAAATCGAAATAAACGGTGAAGAGGGCGGTGTCGCCATCCTTGGCGGTCGACTCAAGGTCGATGCGCTGGATGACCGCCGGGAAGGGGGTGTTGGCGTAGGTCTTAAGGTAGATGGTGGCTTCATCGCCTACTTCAATGTCGTCCAGATTACGTTCGCTGAAGTTATTGGTAGCAAAACGAAGCGGTTCGATTTGAGCCAGCGTGATCGAGGCGTTATTGAGCGGCACCCCGGGCGCGCCGTCAACCGCTGTCACCACACCGTCCCAAGGGGCATACAAGATGCTTTTAGCCAGATTGGCTTTGGCTTCTTCCACTTGAATTTCCGCCTCTTTCAATCTAGCCTCGTTGACCGACTCCGCTTCAGGCCGCAGTCCGGTCAGGAGTTTCTCTAACGCATTCTGCGATTGCCCCACTTTTGACTGGGCGGCGACAAGTTCGGCTTCATTGGCCGGTTTGGTTGCGTCCGTGTAAACGGCCTGGGCGCGCTCGTAGTTGAGGGTGGCGGTTTGCAGATCGGCGGCTTGAGGACTCATGCCAACCCCTTCGGCGTAGGCTATGGCATCGTAAGCCTCTTGGGCCTGACGCAGTTCAACCTCGCGCAGCCGGAGATCAGCCGCCGCTTGGGTGATGGCCTCGTCTGAGGGTAGGTCGCGCAGCCGCTGCAATTCAGCCTGAGCCGCGGCCAGATTACCTTGAGCTTCGGAGATATCGCCGGCCAGTGCTGGCGCGGCTTCGTTAGCAATCTGAGCCTGAGTCAGTTCCAGCGAGGCCTCGGCCTTAGCTAAGGCCGTCTGTAAGTCATCGTCGTAAACTTTAGCCAGCCGATCCCCTTGCTTCACGGCTTGGCCGGCGACTACATAAACATCTTCGATGGTGCCACTTAACCCTGTCGGAAAACTAAGTTTCTGGGGAGGCAAGGGCAACACGATCTCGCCATCGGCGGTGACGGTCGATTGAAAGATTTGGACGGGCGTCGGCAGCGGAGTGGGCGTGGCCTCCGGCGTCGAGGTGGCTCCGCCAAAACCAAATGGGGCGGAATTGGCGGTACAAGCTGATAAAAACAATAGAATGGTTGCAAGCAAGGATAAATTACGGTTGTTTTTCATCGCGTTTCAGAGTTAAAAATTTATCAACGTTGATTATTAGTTTACCCAGGAAAACTCGATTGCCCAATTGGCCTGACGTGTTCAAAAAGTTCCCACCACCTTGCAACTTTTTCGATCTTGTAACGTAATGCTATTTGAGAATTCTCTGAAAGTCGTATTGACAATGACGCGATTTCAATCTATAATGTAATTAACTTACACGTAATTAACTAACAGCGTAGTTTTAAGGAGATTATAATGAACGACAATATAAAAACCAACGGGTTTGAAGAAGAGAACGTTGTAGAAGGCCAAGTGATCGATGAGACAGAGGTAAACGAAGAAGATATGTACAACAGCGCCAAGGAAACGGCCGATAACGCCAAAGATACCATTGGTAGCGCTAAGGACACGGTTGGGGCCGCCGGTAAAACCATCAACGAAGCAATTAAGCAGGTGGAAAAGCAGTTTGAGTCCTTCGGCAAAAAGTTAGGCAGTGCACTGCAAGATCGAGCCAATGTAGTCATGGTTCGGGTCAATGACGATAGCCTGGCTTACCTCGATATGTTGGTCGATGCCGATGTGACCAAAAGCCGCTCCGAAAGCGCCGCTTTTCTCATCAACGAAGGCATCAAAAGCAACGAAGCGCTCTTCAATCGCATCCGGGAAATCACCGATCAGATTGCGGCGCTGCGGTCGCAGCTTCGCACCGCTGTCGCCCCTGAAGAAGAATAATTACGACACCGGATCACCCAAAAGGGGAGCCAAATTGGCTCCCCTTTTTTTATCTTAGTATCTTCGCAACCAGTTTCTTGTATTTTGGGCCAGAAAATCAGACAA
>JAGRCC010000042.1 GCA_020433785.1 Anaerolineae bacterium | reverse complement strand
CGAACAGCCGGATGATCTCCGCGTCAATGACATCGATCATAGCCCGGGCTTCATCCAAGCTGGTCACTTCCCTTACCTCAAACTGCTGTTGAGTTGTAGCAGTATCGAAATAGGGGATATAGGGCTTAATATCCAGCACCGGCGTTCCGTCCTGGGCGTCCAAGCCCGTTACCGTCAATACATTACCCTCGATTTGCTCGATACACGCCACTGTCGCGCCGATTTGGTTGGGGCGAAACTGCGTACGGGTCGCAAACACGCCCGCCAGCGGGTTGTCCGGATTGTGGCGGGGATGCAGATGCAGGTGAATTTCGTCCGCCTGAATTTTATTGAAGTAGAAGAGAACCTGAATATCTTGCCCTAATTGTAACCCCATCAAGCCCGGTTCAAATTCTGGTTCGATAACAATCTGTGCTGCGACCCGACGCATCTCTTCCGGGGGGGTATTCTCGGTGAATTGACTTCTCACGAAACCAATGGGTGTTAGACAAATAGTTCGATTCACAGCTCTTCTCCTCGTCAATAGTTGGTTTGTTGGGTAGTTAGTTGGGTAGTTAGTATAATTGCCATTGTCGTTGGACATAAAAAAAATGTCAATTTCACTTTTGTCTTATTGTTACATCGGCTGATTCCTGGTAAAATTGCTAGTTAAATTTTGACGAGTCGTTTGCTGTTGACCGGTGAGCGATTTGGGTTGTCAATTGTGGGGCCGGCACTATGGGCGATTTTACAACGACGGTTGCTAAATTCGCGTAGGTGCCGGTTGTCTATTTTAGTGATAGGTAATTTACCCTCACCGGACACAGAAGGAGTTTATTGTGATCTATCTTCAAGACTTAATTGAAGCCACCAAAGGGCAGGTCCAAAATAATGGATTGGTCTCCGAATTCCCCGCGTTTGCTTTTGACTCGCGGCGATTAAATGCCGGCGAACTGTTTTTGGCCGTTAAAACTACCACCGGCGACGGGCACGATTACATCACCGCCGCTCTGGAGCAGGGCGCAGCTGGTATCTTATGCGAAAACCAGGAGGCCCTGCCGCAAAATGGATACCAAGCTGCCGCTATTGTGGTGCCCGACATCCAAAAAGCCCTGACCGATTACGCTGCCCACATTTTACAGAAATATCAGCCCCGGGTTATCGGCGTGACCGGTTCATCCGGCAAAACAACGGCCAAAGAAGCCATTGCTTTGGTGCTGCAAGAAAAATATTCGGTTTTCAAAAACCAGGGCAGCTACAACAGCCGGTATGGCCTGCCGATTGCTTTGGGCAAAATTGAACCTGGCCATGAAATTGCGGTTTTGGAGATGGCCTCCGATACGTTTGGGGAAATCCGCTCGCTGACCCAAATTGCCAAACCCGAAGTGGGTGTAATCACCGCCATCAACCGCACCCACCTGAGCGTCATGGGATCGCTCAATAACATTGCCGCCGAAAAAGGCGCTTTGATCGAAGCCCTGCCCTTTACCGGCTCGGCCATTCTTAACGCCGACGACCCGCGCGTGGCCGGCATGGTGCCTCGCACCCAGGCGCGGATTCTTACCTTTGGCCTCAAGCGGGGGGCCGACCTGCGGGCCGACGACCTCAAGTTGTCGCCGGACGGCCTGAGTTTCACTCTGCATTACGAGGGCCAGACTTACCCCGGTTTTACTCCCCTGTTGGGCCGACACCATATTTACCCGGTGCTGGCCGCGGTGGCCGTTGGCCTGGTATTCAATGTTGCCCCTGAAGTGGCTTTGGCCGCCCTCAAACAGCAGCCCCGTGTTCCCGGCCGGATGAATCTTTTACCCGGCAAAAAAGGAACGCTGATTTTAGACGACTCCTTCAACGCCAGCCCGGAAGCGACGATGGTCGCCCTCGATGCCCTGGCCGAACTGCCCGGCGCTAACAAGGTGGCTATTTTAGGCGATATGTCGGATTTGGGTGATAGTGAGGAAGAGGCGCATCGGCAAATCGGGGTTTATGCCGCCACTCGTGTCCAGCGGTTGGTGACCAAAGGCGAAGCGGCTCAGAGTATCGCCGCGGCCGCGTTGGAACACGAGGCCGGACTGGGCCAGCACGCCGTGAGCGTCACCTTCACCAGCGCCGACGCCGCCGCCGCCGTGCAAGATTTGCTCTCGCCGCATACGGTCATTTTGGTTAAGGGGGGCATTGCCACCCGCATGGAGCGCGTCGTCAAACATCTCCTGGCCGAACCTGACCGCGACCAGAAATGGTTGGTGCGGCAGGATCCCGGCTGGGAGAAAGTGCGTTCGGCCCAACCGGCCCGCCCCACCTGGGTCGAGATCGATCTGGATGCCATCGCCAATAATGTCAGTTTGCTGGCCAAACTGGCGGCTCCGGCTAAAGTGATGGCCATTCTCAAAGCCGATGCCTATGGTCATGGCATTATCAAAGTGGCCCGCACCGCGCTCAACAACGGCGTCAGTTGGGTTGGCGTGGCGACGTTAGGCGAGGCCATCGCTTTGCGCAAAATGGGCATCGATGCGCCGATTTTGGTGATGAGTTATATGCCGGCCTGGCAAACGCACGATGCCATCCGTTACAACATCAGCGCTACCGTTTTCTCTGAGGAAATTGCCCGCGCCTTTAGCAATGCTGCGGCCGATCTCAATAAAGACGCCTTGATTCACGTCAAGGTCGATACCGGCATGGGCCGGCTGGGGTTACTGCCCGATCAAGTGCTGCCCTTTATGGAAAAGATTGGCAAACTACCGGGGCTGAAGATCGAAGGGCTCTATACCCATTTCGCTACCGCTGATGAAGCGGACCTGACGCAGACGTTTGATCAATTAAGCAACCTGCATCAGCTTTTAGATCAACTCGAACAAGCCGGCCTGCGCCCGCCGCTGGTCCACGCCGCCAATACGGCCGGGCTGCTCAACGTGCCTGAGGGGCGGTTCGATATGGTGCGACCGGGCATCGGCATCTTCGGGCTGCCGCCGTCGAAAACCACGCCGCTGCCGGTGGGCTTTCAACCGGCCCTGACCTTCAAGTCAACGGTGGGGCAAGTGAAAACCCTGCCGTCCGACAGCCCCATCGGCTACGGGGCCATCTACCGCACAACCGGCGTCGAGACCATCGCCATTATCCCGGTTGGGTACGCCGACGGTTTTCGCCGCTCGCCGCGGACCTGGGGTGAGGTGCTGGTCAAAGGGCAGCGGGCGCCGCTGGTGGGTCGGGTCAGTATGGACCAGTGCGCCATCGATGTAACCCACATTCCCAATGTTCGGCAAGGCGACGAGGTGGTCTTGATCGGTGAGCAGGGTAACGAGCGGATTACCGCCGAAGAGGTGGCCGAAAACCTCGGCACGGTCAATTATGAGGTGGTCAGCGAACTGCTGGCCCGGATTCCCAGAATATCGTAGGATTTTTAGGGTGACAGTCACTTTTTTCAGTGACTGTCACCTATTCTAATTACATCTACGTTCCACAGCCTCTACTGCAATCCCCAAATGCCAATCCCGCGCGCACGGGCATCCTGTTCGGCTGCTTCCAGTTGAGCGCCGTATTTGATATCGGGCGGCGTCAAGATCAGCCGGGCCGCGCCCTGCCGCAGTAAAATCTCATTCACCATCTGATCATCCACAAAAACGTAGCGCAGCAGCCGGCCGCTTTCGTCGGTGTTGGTGACATCTATCTCCAATCGAACCTGTTTCCCTTCGACCAAAATCCGATTAGCGGCCAGCGCCTCTTCACCGAGCGGCTCCGTCCCCAAGTTCGGGTCGTTGACCGCCGGTGCGTCGATGCCGAGATACTTGACCGCGACTTCTTGCCCATCGAGCAGGACGGTGATGGTATCGCCCGAGGTCACGCCGATAACCTGGCCGTTTTGGCGGGTGCGGTCCGGCGTGGGGGTGCGGGTCAGGGTGGGCGTTACGGTGGGCGTATCGAAGACAACGCGCGTACTCAGCGGCGACGGCGTCAGGGTGGGTGTGGCGGTGGGTGTTTCGGTTGAGGTGGGCGAGGAGGTGACCGAGGGAGTGAAAGTAGCCGTGGGCGTGTCGGTGCCCAGCACGGCGGCAACGGTGGGAGAAAGCTGCTGGGCCAGGGGCTGAAAGACGAGATTGAGCACCACACAGGCAGCCAGAGCCAGCACAATGGCCACGGTGGCGGCGATTAGCGTGAAAACACCACGCTCACTGTTCAAAAAGTTAATGACCCCATTGCCCTTGGGGTCGGCTTTTTTAGACGGCTTCTCATCCGGCGGCTCCTCTTCGACCGGCTCCTCCTCGACCACCGGCGGCGGGCTGCCCCGTAGTTCCGAGATGAGATCATCCGCCGTTGATTTGGGCGGCGGAGTTGTAGGCTGGGCCGGTTCTTTGGCCGCTGAGCGAAACGCCGGCGGCGGGAGCAGTTCGTCTTTAAGCGATAAATCAGTGGGTTCATCTGAGGCCGGTGGGGACGGCGGGGGTGCTTCCTCCGCCTTAGGCGGCGGAACCGGAGCCGGTGAGGCCGGCGGCTCAGTGCCCAATCGCGAACTCAACCCGCCTGAAGGTGGTGGAGCAGCAGGTTTGGCTTGAGCTTGCTTCTGTTTTAACATCGCCAGGCCACGCTGAGCCGACGCGTTATCAGGATTGATCTCCAACACCCGCTTTAGATAGCGACGGCGCTCCTCATCAGAGTTAGCAACGCTGGACATCCACAGCCAGGCCGTTTCGTTCTCCAGATCGGCCTGGAGAATATCGGCCAGCAGCTTCCGTCCTTTTTCTTTGTTCCCGGCTTTAATGGCCGCAATGGCTTCTTCCAGAGAGGGTAACATGGTCACGTCTCGCCTTGGTTAGCTTGGTTTTTCTAGGTAAGCGTTCAGCCCTTAGCTGTCAGCTATCAGCATTTTGCTATTCCGGCAAATATTTGGTTCCAGCAGCCGGTTATGATGACTCAAACGTCGTCAATATTGTTAAAGCTGACGACTGATAGCTAAATGCTTTCTTTCCTATAATTTAAATCCATTAACAAGTTATTGTCAAGCAACCTTAGTTCCTACTGACCATTCCTCCTAAAATTCAACCTGAATTCCCAACTCGACGACTTGTGCCGGCGGTAGGTGGTAAAAGCGGATCGACGGGGCGGCGTTACGACTCATAAAGGCAAACAGTTTTTTGCGCCAGCGGGGCATGGTGGACGGGGTATCGGCCGGAATGAGGGTTAGGCGGCCGACGTAGTAGGTCGTCTGATCCGGATCGACCTTTAGCCCGGACTGTTCTCCCGCTTGAAGGGCTTCGGGAACATCAGGGCTTTCCATAAATCCAAAATGGACAATGACCCTAGAGAAGCCCTGGTCAAATTCCTTGATCTCCAATCGATCCTGTGGTGACACTCTGGGGGTATCTTCCGTAACTACAGTTAAGAGGATGACTCGCTCATGCAAGGCTTGATTGTGCTCAAGATGGTGACGCAGAATTAGCGGCGGACCTTGATCGCGGCCGGTCATGAAAATGGCTGTGCCGGGAACTCGGACGGGTGGGTCTTTGGCCATTTCTTCTAAAAAGGGAGCCAGCGTGCCGGCTTTTTGGGGTAATCGTTCGGCCAGCTCTTTTCGCCCTCGTTTCCAGGCTTTCATCAGGACAAACACCAGCGCGCCGATCAGTAATGGCAGCCAGCCGCCGTCTAAGAATTTGAGCATGTTGGCGCCCAAGAAGATGAAATCGATCAGTAAAAAACCGGCGGTTATCAACAAGGTGGTCAGTTTTGACCAGCCCCAGCGCTCACGGGCGATGAAGTAGGCCAGCAGGGTGGTGATCACCATTGTGGTACTGATGGCCATGCCATAAGCCGCCGCCAAATTAGCCGAGCGGCGAAAGGCGATGACCAGAGCCAAAGTGGCGATCATCAGCAGCCAGTTAACCAGCGGGATATAAATCTGGCCAATTTCTTCCGATGAGGTTTGCACAATCCGTAGGCGGGGGAAGTAACCCAACTGTACAGCCTGGCGCGTTAACGAGAATGCGCCGGAGATAACGGCCTGCGAGGCAATGATGGTGGCGATAGTGGCCAGTATCACCAGCGGGTACAGCGCCCAATTGGGGGCAAGATGAAAAAACGGGTGGTGTAAATCCTGTGTCTCTTGCATGAGGAGCGCCCCTTGCCCGAAATAATTGAGCAGCAGCGCGGGCAAGACCACGGTGAACCAGGCCGCTCGGATGGGCAGACGGCCAAAATGGCCCATATCGGCATAGAGGGCTTCACCGCCGGTAACAACTAAAAAGACCGCGCCTAAGACTAAGAAGGCCGCATCAAAATGGTTGAGGAACAGCCGGATACTGTAAAGCGGGTTCAAGGCCACCAACACATCCGGCCTTTGGATAATCCCGCCGATGCCCATCACGGCCAGAGTGGCAAACCAAACCATCATAATCGGCCCAAATATCGCGCCAATCCCGGCTGTGCCGCGACTCTGGACTAGAAACAGCAGAATCAAAATCCCCAGGGTGATCGGTACCACAAATTGATCGAAGGCCGGGGTGGCAACGTTTAGCCCTTCGACCGCACTCAAAACCGAGATGGCCGGCGTAATGATGCCATCACCGTAGAGCAAGGCCGCGCCAAATAGGCCCAATACAATCAGCAATCCTCGACCGTGCGCCCGAACGCGCTCCTCCGGCCCCAACAGCGCCATCAGCGCCAGAATACCGCCCTCACCCCGGTTGTCGGCCCGCATGACGTAGAGTAAATATTTGACGGAAATGACGAGGGTAAGCGACCAAAAAATTAGCGAGAGTACTCCTAATACATTCACCGGAGTCGGCGCCAGCGCATTTTTACCGATAAAACATTCCCGCAAGGCATAGAGCGGGCTGGTGCCAATATCGCCATAAACGACGCCCAACGCGGTTAAGCTGACCCACAGCAAGCTTCGTTTGGGGGAAGAATGGGCGTGTTCACTTTCAGCGGCCGCTTGGTCATCGGACTCACTAATCACTTGTTCGACGCGTTGTTCAATCATGAGTTAAATTTGTCCAATTGGGGTTTAGACTTAGAAATTCAAAGGCATCTAACTTATGGTACCCTTGTTAACTAGGTTTTGCCTACACCCATTCAGATGATTTAAGGTGATTAAAAGAGCTATATGATCGATAACCCCAGTTGTCGTCTAGGCGTCCAAACAGGGAGTAGGGAGTATGGAGTAGGGATTAGGGGAAAAATTCCCTACTTCTTACGCCTTTTGGGTTAGATAAGACTGTTTACTCGGATGGATACATCTAAAACTTCCGGAGAGCCAAACCAAGGCCGGCAGGTTTGGCGATGTGATGGCTTGGACCGCCGTCGGAATGGCAAATTTCTGTTGGGAATGACCTTTTCATGAAAAATTTTCACGTTTTCAAACAAAGAATGAACTTTTCAAATAAAAAATGACCATTTCAAACGAAAGGATCACACTTCCCTACAAAGAATGAATGTTTCAAATAAATTTTCAAGGTTTCAAACAAAAAATGACTCTTTCAAATAAAAATTTCATACTTTCCTATTTAGATTGAAGGTTTCAAATTAAAAATGAACTTTTCAAATAAAAGGACCACACTTACCCACAAAAAATGACCATTTCAAATTAAAAATGAACTTTTCAAATAGTTCTAGCACATAGTCGAATTATTTGACGTCATGGTCAGATTTTTGAGAACATCTTCACCTTGCAGAAGCACCGATCACCAAAATTTTTGGTCCCGTATGTTTGGCTGACGACATATTCACCTTGAAGTAGGACATATCTCACCGAATTTTGTCCCTGTACGTCTGGCTGAGGACATGGTTGGTTTATTTTTGGTCAGCGTTGTGTTTTTGAAGGCAGCGACGCGTTTTTTGGCATCATGTAAAAATTTTTGACTACAGCGTCGATTGAAATGGCTTCATATTCTTTTGAGGCAGAAGTCCGACGGCCAATGGTAGAGCATCTACGCTTTTTTGAGGGGGTGGTTGGGTGGGATGGGGTGTTGGGTGGATGTTGAACCACTGAACCACTGAAACCATTGAACCCACTGAAATAAAACCGTCTTAACTCAATTTCTCTATGTTTTCATTCAGGACAAAGGTGACAGTCGCTTGAACATGCTAAATCGACCTGTTGAACCAGCCAGATGTTTGATTTATCGCCAATAAGTGACTGTCACCTTTTCATTCAGGGCATCAGTGTTTCAACCCTACCCCCAAATCGACCTCAGTTCCTTGTCAATTTAGGGATAATGCGGGTACAATTAAGCTACCGACCTCGATTTGATTGACCTATTTGGCTCGTCCCCAATCGACTTAATTCTCAGACCGACCAACACTGCCCCAACTCAGTATAATGCTTCTTAATTCGTTCATCCGGAGTACTTCGCGCTCCGGATGAACGGTGTGATGCTTTGACGCTCCTTATCAAGGGGATATGATTTTGAACAAGTCATTCGGATGAAAAAGACAAAAATAGAAGATAAATGAATATTGTACCATTTGTTAAGCGGATCGAGGCTGCTTATGAAGATTTAGGATTTGAATTAGGGTGGAGATTTTTGTACGGTTCAGCGAGCACACTTGGCCCTTCGACAAAATTGATGTTTGTGGGCAACAATCCAGGTGGTGATACTTATGAAGCGCCTACAGTTAGTATAGAAGAAGGTAACGCCTATCGGAATGAGTGGTGGAGCGCTGGCAGGTTGGGGCAAGAGGTTAGATTGTTATTTAATCGTATCGCTGAACATTTAGAGCCACAGATCGAAGGGGATGCTTTAATGGACGCGACCTTAGTTGCTAACTTTTGCCCCTTTCGCTCCAAGAATTGGAATAAATTTCCAAAAGAGAAAAAAAAGCAAGCTCTTGAATTTTCGCACAACCTATGGTTCGATATAAGCCAGCATCTTAAACCGGCTGTACTCATATGCATGGGCAATCTGTCATTTTATCATTTTAGGGAAGTTTTTTTCAAGCGAGGCTTCCAGATTAATTCTTCCGTCAGGAAAGCTACAGGCTGGGGCAATTATGAATATACGCTCGAAAGTTTATCGCTAGGGTCAAATGAACTTATGATTTTAAGATTGCCGCATTTGGCTCAATTCAGGATCATAAGTAGTAATAAATGCCAGGCCCAAAGCGATGAAATGATCAAAACTGTCGCTAATAGATTGAATAAAATCAACTAATGAAAAGCAAAGAAAAAGGAATGGCATCTAGCTCCAACATGCCTCTCACAACCTGCTTCGAGTGTACAGTGAAAGCTTGCGATTCTACACGTCATTGTCTTCGCTTTTCAACGATAGTTGCAGGATCCGGTTTCACTGCATCGCCGTTTAAATAGATCATTCATCCAGACGGCGGATCCTCCACTGCGCTCCGGCATTCGCTTGTTCCCGGCGGCACTCGCTGCGCTTGTTCGCCGCATAATAAGCGCCGTTGCTTAGCGGCCGCTCCGTCGGGCTGATGGTCATCAGGAGCCTATCATGGAATTTAGAAAATTCATCCCATGCCTTTTCCCGTTTGTCTTTATTCCAATGTGGTGTGCTATTGTGTTTCTCCTGGCGGTCATCGGCGGCTGGTCACGCCTGGCCTCATATTATCAGGCGCAAGCCGCGTTTGCAGGGAAAAAGTGGGGCTTTAGAAGCGGCCGAATGGGTATCACCAACTATAATGGGGTTTTAACTATAGGCGTAAATGATTATGGATTATATCTGGCGGTTTTTCCTTTGTTTCGAGTCGGACATCCCCCCTTATTTATCCCCTGGTACGATATCACAACCTCAAAATCCAGGAGGTTTTTCGTCTCCTATTTGGATTTCACCTTTGCCCGGATGCCGTCGGTCACTTTTAGCGTACCGGAACGGTTGGGCGATACGCTTCTATCTTATCGAACCGATTGAGTATATATGATTTGAGTGGCACGGTTGATATGATTGCCTTAACCCCTAAGCAAACCGCGACCCTAAAAAATTGGTTTCTCCCGGAACAACCGGGACCGTTGATCGGATCGCACCTGATCGGGAGCGGCCACGGCGCGTGCCTGGTGGATCGCTGGCCGGAGCCGCAGGTGGTGCTGGTCGAGACCGCTGGCAATTATACCCTATTGGGCGATCCGCAAGCGATAACTCCGGCCGGTTTACCGCCGGATCTTAAAGGCTTTGTCGATGCGCCCGACTCGTTTGTGCCGCTGCTCAAGCTGGCCTACCCGGAGGTCAGAACGTGGCCGCGTGTTGTGTTTGTTCAGCCGGATTACCCCGATCCGGTGGCCGCCGGTGACTATTCGCTGCGCCGGTTAACGCCGGCCGATGTCCCTCACTTGGCGGGCCTTGAGCCTGAGTCGGCCTGGATTAGTAAAACCTGGGGTGGTCCCCAAGGGTTGGCGGCGAGCGGCTGCGGCTGGGGCGCGTTTGTGGCCGATCAACTGGCCTCGGTGGCTTGCACCTTCTTTCTGGGCCAGACATACGAGGACATCGGCGTGGTGACCGAGCCGGAATTTCGAGGACGGGGATTAAGTCCGGCCTGCGTCGGTGCGCTATGCCATGATATTCGCGCCAGAGGTCACCAACCGACCTGGACCACGTCGCCTGATAATTTGGCCAGCATCCGGGTGGCAGAGAAGCTGGGCTTTGTGGTGCAGCGTCGCTCTCGGCTCTATGTGATCGGGATAGCGATCCCCGAATCGGCTGACTCCCCCACGAACGAACCGTAAGAAGCGTTCAGCCATCAGTTTGGTCAAAAAAAGGCCAATCTTTCCCCCTCTTTAGCTCTAGAATTTGTCGTAGTTGAACTAATAGCTGATCGCTAAGCGCTGAACGCTGCCTTATTTATAATAGTTTTACAAGCAACAAGATAGGGGTATAATAGCGCTCACGAAACTACTTGGTAGACAGTTGAGGTTATTATGCGTTGTTCTGTCAGGGCTATTGGCCGATTTATAGGTATGGTTGCGGCGGTTGGGTTGGTTGCTGCGGTGGCCGCGTGTGGCAGCAGTCGCCCGCTGCCGCCGACCCCGACCTCGGAGCTGGCGGTGGTGGTCTTTGCCACTGAAGCACCGCCGGCGGAAGTCACGCCCACCCCGTTTGTCCCGGCTGATACCCCGACCCCCGCCCCGACCGTCGCCACGGAGCCGACCGCCAATCCGGCGGTGTTTGACCGCTCGGCTAATGTTAACCCGCTGACCGGCCTGCCGGTGAGCGACCCCGCTATCTTGCAGCGCCGGCCTTTGATGGCGCGGGTTGGCAATGACCCTGAAGCCCGCCCCCAAGTCGCTCTGACGGCCGCCGATGTCGTTTACGAGGAACTGGTCGAGTGGTGGGTGACCCGCTTTTCAGCGATTTTCTTGACTAATGACCCGGATACCATTGCTCCCATTCGCTCGGCCCGGCTGATTAACCAGCAGTTGACGGTTCAATACGATGCGGCGCTGGTCAACTCCGGCGGCTCCGATGAGGTGCGCTGGGAGCTGTCGCAGACGGATATTGTCAATCTGGATGAATTTTACGTGCCGGGACCGTATTTCTACCGGCCCAACGAAGGTTGGCAGACGCGCCTGGCTTTTGACGCTACCTTGGGCCGGGAGTATCTGGATCGGGAAGGGTTGGACGGGAGCGTCAACCTACGCGGCTTTTCCTTCAGCGATGCTCTGGATGCCACCACCTTTCCCGCCGATGTGGTGAGCGACGCCAAAACCGTGACCATTCCTTACCCTTCGCAAACCAGCGAAGCCCGCTGGGAATATGATGCCACCAGCGGTCGCTATCTACGCTTCACCACCGATGACCCCCATATGGATTTCAACGGCGACCAGATCAGCGCCGCTAACGTAGTTATCTACTTTGCCGACCACCAGGACACCGATATTGTGGAAGACAGCGCCGGAGCCACGTCAATCCGGATTATTGTCAACGGCTTTGGGCCGGCCTGGCTGGTGCGCGACGGCAAGTTACTGAAAGGTAACTGGGAAACCGATGGGCGCGAAACGCCGCGCTTTATTTTTGGCGACGGCCGCCCGATGCCGTTCAAGCCCGGAAATACCTGGGTGCAAGTAGTGCCGCTCGATTACGCTATTGAAGTCGATGGCGCCACCCAAGAGTTCGAGGGCCAACTGCCGGCGGACAGCTCATCCGGCGATACCGGCGCTGGCGATAATCAATCCGCTCCGGCTATTGCCCCGACGCTGACCCCCATTGGGGCGCGCCCTCAACCGGGTAATTAGTTCATCAGTCAGTTACACTTATCGGGTCTAAACTTAGATTGACCCGTGTCTCGTTACGTGCTATAATCGCACGTCAAATTTAAAGCGTGTCGAATCCAGACATCTGCTACAAACTCCCCCACCGGTAGGTTGCTATAGACGTTTCCGGGTGCAGCAGGTATTTTCTCAAACCATAGGGGCGGCGATAGACCCGCCCCAAGCCGGCGCCGAGCCGCGCCCCCACCCCGAATTATTGAGAATATGGCACAGTCGAGAAATTGATAAGTCCTCTTCGTTGATGAAGGCCCGGGGTATGACCGATATCAAGACATCATAAATAATCTTTTTCGAGGAGTAGAGATGAGATGCAGCTTGCGACGAACTTGATTTTGTATATTTTTCTATCGCTAGGGGCCGGCTATATATTGCGCTCTATCAAAGATGAGGAAGGCGCCCCCAAGTTAAAGTGGTATGTGGGGGGATTGATCATCGGCGCGGTGTGCGCGGTAGTTAACGCGGTGTTGGTCAGCGGCGGATTACTCTTTGGCGCAGCCTTCAATCTCGACGCCGTTCTGGGGGCGTTTTTGGGCGGCCTGGGTACGGGCTTGTTTATCGGTATTCCCATCGGCTTGATCACCGCTTATGATATGTTCAAGCGCTTTACGTTTGTGGATGGCTGGCTGCTTTTCTTCAAGATTATCATCATTTTTATTGTGATCGGCGGGACCATCTCCTCGCTGGCGGTGCCTAAATATAGCACCCAACAATGGTTCGACTTCTTTATTTTTGGGCTAGCCCAAGGTGGCATTTATGCGCTAATTGCTTTGGGGTATACGTTGGTTTATGGTATTTTGTTTATGATCAACTTTGCCCACGGCGAAATTTTTATGAGTGGGGCTTTCACCGCTTTTTTCGTAGCTCGAGCGCTGGCCACACCCCCCGCTGAAGATATGCCGGCCTTTTTGGATACCTATCCTCTTTTGGCCCTAATAATGATATTTTTAGTCGCGATGGTGACCTCGACCATTGTGGCTGTGACCGTAGAACGTGTGGCTTATAAACCGCTGCGATACGCCCCGAGATTGGTGCCCTTGATCACCGCCATCGGGGCGTCTTTTTTTCTGCAATATACGTTTCGGGGCTTTTACGGCTCCGGGGTGGAAGCCTATCCTCAAGTCCCGGCCTTGACCGGCGATTTGGTCGTAGGCGATTTAATGTTATTCCTGGCCCTGGTCATTGTGGCCGGGGTGGGCGGCTGGGCTTCAACATTTCTTTATCAACGACTCAAAAAGGCCTTTATCGACCAACCGAATTTGAGTTGGTTGCCCTTTACTTTAACGGTCTTCGTGTTGCTGGTGGTTATCTATCTGGTTGTCCCGATATTAAAGGGAGGGTTAGTCTCGGTCATTAACGGGGCCTTCCCAATTACGCCTGAGTATGCCGCCGAGCAGGATATCACCACCACGGCTGAGGTGGCGCTGTCTATCTCAAAGATTCAGTTTACCGTGATCCTCAGTTCGGTGGGGTTGATGGTGGGCTTGTATTATTTTGTGCAGAAGACCAAAATCGGTAAAGCCATGCGGGCGGTGGCGGAAGATAAAGATGTGGCCGCGTTAATGGGGATCAATGTTGATCAGGTGATTTCGATTACCTTTGCCTTGGGCGCAGCCTTAGCCGGCGCGGCCGGCGTGCTGTACGGACTTATGTTTCGACAGGTCAATTTCTTTATGGGCTTCTTTCCCGGCCTTAAGGCGTTTACAGCGGCAGTCCTGGGCGGCATCGGCAATATCCCCGGGGCGATGATTGGCGGGTTATTCCTGGGCATCTTCGAGTCGGTCGGGCCGAGTTTGTTTCTGGAAGGGTTGGGCATCCCCGCCCCCTACCAGCTAAAGGATGCGATTGCCTTTACAATGCTGGTGCTCGTGCTGATCTTTAGGCCCACCGGCATTATGGGCGTTGACTTAGGCAAGAAGAAAGCTTAGCGGAACGGAGGCAACGCATGACCTTAAATTGGAAACAGGTGGGACAATACGGCTTCATTATGGGCATCGCTGTCTGGTATGTCAGCCTGGTCGGAATGGTTGAAACCTTTGACTCACGCGGAATCATCGACGGAACGATGCTCACTTTGGGGCGGGTATTACTCCTGGTAATTAGTTTGGGGATGGGATATGTGACCTCCTTGAAGGTCGCCAAAGGTAATTGGACCACCGGCTTAATAGCCAGCTTGATCGCTGGTATCATTGGCGGCGTAATGTCGTCTTTGTTGGTGGTTATTATTGAGTCGATCGATCTCCGGTCGATGTTCGTTAACGCTTCTCCGGCCCTGGTCGAAATTCTGACTTATGGGCAAGAGTCGCTGGGGATGGGACTGATGATGTTGACCGGTACACTGCTGGCATTGAGTGTACTAGGCGGAGTTATCGCGCTGCTGCCCGATCTGGTCCGACGGGCGATCGTTGTCGGCCTGACAGCCGTTTTGTTAATGGGGATGTTAGGTGAACTGCTGACGGTCGTCTTAGGGCGCTTTGATATAACTGAGGCCCTGGCCGATTTCCTGTACGGCCGCAATGGGCTATCGATTCCGGGCACGATTAGCGTTTTCATCTTTTTTGCCGTGGTATCTACGCTGTGGGCTACCCAAAGAGAAAAAATGCAGTCTGGGGTGAATAGCCTGCCCCCGTCTCAGCGGCGAGTGCTAAGTTGGGTCCTGATTGTGCTCAGTATTCTCTTTCTGATCCTGCTGCCTCAAGCGGTGGGACCCTATATCAGCCAGATTTTAGTTTTGGTGGGTCTCTACGCTATGATGGGGCTGGGCTTGAATATTGAAATTGGTCTGGCCGGATTGTTGGACCTGGGGTTTGTCGGCTTTTTTGCTATTGGCGCCTATACGGTGGCGCTGATGACGACTTCCAGTGAGTTAGGCCTTTCCGGGACGGCTCTAGCCGGTTATTCAAACTTTTGGGTGGCTATTCCGATTGCGGTGGCGGTTTCTGCCTTTGCCGGCGTCTTTTTAGGCATTCCGGTGCTGCGGATGCGCGGCGATTACTTGGCCATTGTGACCTTAGGTTTTGCCGAAATTATTCGCATCTTAGTGCTGTCAGATTTTTTGCGTCCGATTTTGGGCGGCGCTCAGGGTGTTCTGAATATCCCCAAACCGGCGGTCGCTTATGTAAATCAAATAGCCAACCAACTGCCGGCTTACTTTCAATCGGTCTTATTCTTTTTTGTCAGTACCGATGGCCGCATCAAAGACCCGGCGCATTTCTATTATATTATTGTCATTGGCTGTTGTCTGATTGCCTTTGTCGCTTGGCGGCTGCAAAACGCCCGTATTGGCCGTAACTGGATGGCCCTCCGCGAGGATGAAGACGTGGCCGAGGCGATGGGTATCAACTTGATTGCCAGCAAACTCCTGGCGTTTGGGATCGGCGCGGCCTTTGCCGGGTTGAGCGGGGCCATCTTTGCCGCGCAAGTTGGCTCGGTTTTTCCGCACAGCTTCGGCCTGATTGTGTCGATCAATGTGGTCAGCCTGGTGATCATTGGCGGCTCCGGCAGTATCCCCGGCGTCATTGTCGGCTCGCTGGTGCTGGTGGGCTTGCCTGAACTGCTGCGAGAATTTGCCGAGTACCGGCTGCTCATCTACGGCGCTTTGCTAGTGGTGATGATGCTGGTTAGACCGGAAGGGTTGTGGCCGTCTGAAACCGTTCGACGCGAAATGCAAAGCGATGAAGATGTTGAGGCCGTACCGGTCGGCCAAACCGTGCCGAGGAGTGTTTAATTATGGCTTCCATTTTATCAGCCCAAGGAGTTACTAAACGGTTTGGCGGGTTGGTTGCCGTTGACCATGTTGATGTTGAGATTGAAGAAAAGTCGATCCACGCTGTTATCGGACCAAACGGAGCCGGGAAAACAACTTTCTTTAACTGCATTACCGGGTTTTACCCGATTACTGAAGGTAAGGTGATTTTTCGAGGCGAGCCGCTGGTTGATATTCCGCCCGATCAAATTACGCGGCGAGGCATTTCCCGAACTTACCAAAATATTCGCCTATTTGCCAATATGACTGCTATCGAAAATATTTTGGTCGGCCAAGAACCGCATCTGAAATCCCCCTGGTTTGGGGCGGTGCTAGGCTTACCCGCTACCCGGAAAGAAGAAGAGGCGGCTCATGAAGAGGCCAGACGCATTATCCGTTTCGTGGGGCTGCAAGGTCGAGGCGATATCCTGGCCAAACATATGGCCTATGGCGATCAGCGCCGGTTGGAAATTGCCCGGGCATTGGCCAGCAAACCCAAGCTGCTGCTGTTGGACGAACCGACGGCCGGGATGAACCCCAATGAAACGGCCAGCTTAACCCATTTCATTCGCCGGATTCGGGATGAATTAGGGGTGACCATTATCCTGATTGAACACGATATGCGCCTAGTGATGGATATTTCGGAACAGATCACCGTGCTCGATTACGGTCAAAAAATTGCGGAAGGCACTCCCATCGAAATTCAAAGAAACACTAAGGTTATCGAAGCCTATCTGGGCCGGGGGGCTATCGATCCCACCGCTGAAGAAGATGAGGCCAACCAGCCGGAAGTGCCTACGGTTTAGATTTCATTTATGAGTTACGCCGTTCAATAGGTGACAGTCACTTGAGCGTGATAAATCGACCTGTTTGGGCTAAACGGACGTTCAATTTCGGCAAAAAGTGACTGTCACCTTGTTCGTTACACCCAACTACGTAAGTCCTATCATTTATAAAGAAGCGAAAAAATTATGGCATTATTAGAAGTCGATAACGTACACAGCTACTACGGTAACATTCATGCCTTGAAGGGCGTTTCGTTGAAGGTCGAACAAGGCGAAATTGTAACCTTGATTGGCGCTAATGGGGCCGGCAAGAGTACTACCCTTAAAACGATTAGCGGTATTGTCCGGCCGCGGGTCGGCTCGGTGCGGTTGGCCGGCGAAGATTTATCGGCGTTTCCGGCACATGAAATTGTAGGTAAAGGGTTGTCGCAGGTACCGGAAGGTCGCGGCGTTTTTGCCCGTTTGACCGTTATGGAAAATCTGGAAATGGGCGCTTATATTCGCGATGACGCCAAGCAGATAGCTGCGGATATCGAGCGCGTCTTTGGCATTTTCCCGCGTCTCAAAGAACGGCAAAAACAGGTTGCCGGCACGTTGAGTGGGGGCGAGCAGCAGATGTTGGCCATGGGCCGGGCGATGCTGGCTCGACCCAAGGTGTTACTGCTCGATGAGCCGTCGATGGGCTTGGCCCCGATTTTAGTGGAAGGTATTTTTGAAACCATCCAAACCATTAATCAAGAAGGGACAACCGTTTTGCTGGTTGAGCAAAACGCATTGATGGCCCTACAAATTGCCCATCGAGGCTATGTGATCCAAACCGGTGAAATTGTGTTACAAGATGACGCCAAAGTTCTACAGAAAAATGAGATGGTCCAGAAAGCTTATCTGGGGGTTGACTAGAGAAGGTCTCGTAATAGCCTTAGCCATTTCGTTTTAACAGAATAAGCTAATAATAAAATAAAAATGCGCCATTTAACCTTTAAATGGCGCATTTTTATGTGCCAAAAAGACCCTGACAAAAATTTTAAGATTCAATAAAGTAGGCAACCTTATTAAATCGTTCTAGTTACCCATATTATGGTAAGTAAAATGGATTTATTATGTTGACTGGCTATTGCAAATATTTCAAAGAGTCGATATAATGGCTTTAACATAAAAACTTTCCATAAAGGCTTTACATAGTCTAATACTATAAGCCGAAACTCTTCATCTAACGGTTATGGGGATGACCGTTAGTTGGACGGAGGGAGTTAATGGAAAACTATCAAATTACATGTAGGAGAGACACATGAAAAAGTTTTTAATCGCTTCCCTTCTTACTGCAACTCTCTTTTTGGGAGTTGCCTCTATGGCATCGGCCAGCGGCTATTGTCAGCAGGACCGCTGCCATGTTGTTCAATGGGGTGAAACCCTCTTCAGTATCGGCCGAATGTATGATGTGAATCCTTATAGCATTGCCGAAGCCAATGGCCTCTACAATCCTAACCACATCTTTGCTGGCCAAAGATTGTACATTCCTAACGGCCCTGGCTATCCTTGGGGCTGCGGCAATCCCTGTAATGATTGGGGCCATGAGTCAAATTGGCGCGGTGGTGATTGCGGCTGGGATAACTGCGGCGGCAACTGGGGCCACGAAAAGTCAAATTGGCGCGGTGGTGATTGCGGTTGGAATGACTGCGGCGGCGACTGGGGCTATGAAAAGTCAAATTGGCGCGGTAACGATTGCGGCCGGGATAACTGCTGGGAAAAGCCGGTTCATTTGCCGGAAAAGTGTGATCGTAACGACTGCTATGACAACTGTGGCGGTGGTTGTAGAACTGGCTACTACGGCTATGATTTCACCGGTTACTTTTATGGGTCGTTCGTTCCCCAACAAAAGCAGTACAGCCATACCTGCG
>JAGRCC010000041.1 GCA_020433785.1 Anaerolineae bacterium | reverse complement strand
GATGGCTGAAGTGAAGCGTAGGTTCGAGACCCACCAGTTCGGGTGAGTCGCCCCCTTGAGCGTAAGTAATCGGCGCCAGAATAGCAATGTAGAATAGAAGTAACAATAAACATAGATGTCGATATCGTTTCATGAATATGATTCCAGCGATACTGTTTTAGAAAATTATACCACAAGGGCCGGATTATTTTAGTTGTTGAGTTGACATCGACTCCCGGTTTTGTTAACATTTGTCCATTGACTCCCCCTAGACCTTAAAATTGGGAGAAAAATCAAACTCTCAACTTCGGAGAAATGGATGTCCACCAAACTTAGCACGCTCTTAATTCCCATAGTTTGTCTGCTTATAGGGCTGGCCTGCGCCGGAACCGAGACCGCCCCCGACGATTCGCCGACTACGCTGCCGGTCTCAACGGCGACGCTGCCCTCTGACCCCAGCCCAACCCAACCGCCTGAGGCGTCTGCTACCCCACTGCCCGACCCCGGCCCGACTCAACCCGGCGGCAATCTGGACACGGCTACTGTCGCCAGAGTGGTCGATGGCGATACCATCGAACTGACCGATGGCCGGCGGGTGCGCTACATTGGCGTCAATACGCCGGAGCGCGGTCAGCCGTATTACAGCGAGGCCAGCGAGGCCAACCGGCAGCTGGTCGATGGTCGGCAGGTGCAGTTGGAGTTCGATCAGGATACCTTCGATCAATACGGGCGGACGCTGGCTTATATCTGGGCCGATGGCGTGCTGGTCAATCTGGAGATTATCGCCCGTGGATACGCCAACGCGTTCACCGTGCCGCCCAATGTAAAATATGATGCCGACTTCCGGCAGGCCGAACGCGAAGCCCGTGACGCCGGTCGCGGTTTGTGGGCCGGTTCGGCCGTACCGTTAAAGATTACCAACCTTCACGCCGATGCCCCCGGCAGCGACCGCGATAATCCCAACGGTGAGTGGGTTGAGATTACCAATCAAGGCAGCGAGCCGGTTAACCTGGCCGGCTATACACTCAAAGATGAAGCCAACCATATTTATACCTTTGGCAACTTTACCGTCAACAGGGGCGCTGCCTTCCGGCTCTACTCCGGGCAGGGGCAAAACACGGCGACCGATCTCTATTGGGGCTATATCGGCGAGAGCGTGTGGAATAATGACTCGGACGCGGCTTTTTTGAGAGACAAAGACGGGGCATTGGTTGATACATATGCGTACTAATTAAACGGCGTCAATAAAAAAGGAGTCCAGCACCTACCTGGACTCCTTTTATGGTTACTCAAATCGGTTAGCGCATCCGCCACAACCCGGCGCCGACCAGCACAAACGCGGCGATGGCGGTCCCTAATAAAACGAGGATCGAGTTGCCGGCTTCTAAGAAGTTGTCAGGAGCCGGCTCGACCACGGCTTCTTCTGCCGTGTCTACATTCGGTGGTTCAGCCACAACCGGTTGAGCCGGGGCTTGGGGTTGATTTTGAGGCTCGGCCGGCAGAGTTTGCGGTTGGATATTAATGGCTGCCGTCGAGCCGGTGGGTTGTTCGGGTAAGACCGGCGGCTCAATCGCCGATTGATTGGCGGGGCTCGATTCAGTCTGCGCCGGCGCTGTCTCCGGCTGGAGCTGCGATTCGTCGCCGGTCACCGGCAGTTCCGAGTCGAGCCGCTGTCCGGCTGCGGCCGGCTGAACATTAGCTGTTCCGCCTGAGAGGTCAACGAAATTAGCGCGGCGTTTTTCAGCGGCTTGGATCATCTGCGGTGTGGCCGGTTGCAGGGCCACACAGTCGAGCGAGGCAATGCCGGTTCGCCAGTTGGCCCACTTGCGCCAAAACGTAATGAAGATGGTCATTTTACTGGATTGAGCGGTGAAAAACGTCTGATAGCTTTGAATATCGGCCAGGTCTTCATTATCCTCGCTGACCTTAAATTCCAGCTTTTCTTCCGGCCACTCGATAATGGTCCATTTCTCATGGGGAATGGCTTTCCAATCGGTGTTGCCGGTTTGGTCAAAATAAAGCTCAATCGTATGGTTTTGGGCTTCTTCCGGCGCTTTAGGATCTTCCGGCTGAAGCGTAGTCGCCCCCGATTGAATTTGCAGCGTTCCGCTCATCGAAAACCGGTAGGTTTGGCCGGGCGTCAACCCATCGATCACCTGGTACACCCCGAGCCGGGCATCTTGCTGGTCAGACGATTGGATCTGAAATCCCAGCGCGCTGGTGGTACTTTCATTCGTTACGCCGGGAATCGGGCCAAAAACCGGGTCATCGACCACCGGGGCCGGCGGGGCGTCGGAGGCATAGGGGCACTCTAGCCCCAGACTTTGGTTGTTGAAAATGGTATATTTCCCGTAAGCCTGGTTCCTGTACCAAAACCAACCCTTGGGCACGTTACCGATATCCGGCGGTTCAAAACCCAACTCCGGCACGGCGTAGAAACCGGCCTCAAAATTGCCGTTGATAATAAGGTTGGACGGCGGTGGGGGCGGCGGCGCTTCGGTCAGCACTTCAATGGTTGGTTGAGCGCCAGGAACGGGCACAGGGGGGACGGCCGGAGCCGGCGGCGGGCCATCGGCGCCATACCATTCATCCACGCCGCCGCTAAAGATGCAGGCTAAAACTTCGCTTTCGGAATGGGTACAGGTTCCATCCAGACAGCGGCCGGTTTCGGTGCCGTCACACTCCCGGCTCTGCTGAGGCGGGTGCGCGGCGATAATTTCATCGAACGTTTCCCTATCGGCGGCGGCCTGGGCCTGAGCCGGCTCCCCGGCATGCGTTATGGCCATCAGACTGCCCAATAAAAGCAGCGTTGAGACGATCAAAACAAGTCCAGATCGACGGATGCTTTGCACTTGCTTTAGTTGCATAAGTCTCCCTCACTAGGCTATAATCCTTCCTTCTAGACATAATCATTATACCATTGTTTCATGAAAAGAAAAAGAGGGTAGTTTCATCTGGTTTCGGCGGCTACAGCAATTCTCAGTATAGCGATAAGGTGACGGTCACCGGGTTAAATACGCCCATTTGATCGACGAAACCAACGGTTTTGTCCCTTCAAAAGTGACCGTCACCTTTAATATGAGAATTACTGCGGCGGCTAAATATAACTTGACTCTGACAACTCTAGATGATATCCTTCTTTGGCTGAATTTTGTGCGGCTGTAGAGGAGGGCAAATGCGCGACGACGATCAAACGATTCTTTCCACACGCGGCTTATCAGGTGTTGAGGGAACACCACCTGAACCGGACAAACCGAAACGAAACCCTTGGGTCATGGCCGGAGGGGTCGGGTGTCTCTTGCTGTTGTGTGTGGCTTTGCTGCTCGGCGGGGGATTTTATTATCTGGGTGAAAACGTCGATGACCTTACGGCGAACTTAGTGGGGGATGAGGCGTCCACGCCGGTCCAAGAAACCCTGCCGGTGACCGAGGAGCCAACACCGACCACAGTTCCGACATTAGAGCCAACCCCGGTGATCGAACCGACCACAGAACCAACTGAAGAAGCCACAGTCGAACCTACCACCGAACCATCCCCCACCCCCCGGCCTGATCCTGAACTGAGCGAGATTACCTTTGCCCTCGACGCAACCGAGGCGTATGAACCAATTGATCCCGCCACCGAGTTTGAAGGGGAAGTGACCGAAGTTCACGCTATCTTTGAATACACCGGCCTGTCACCCGATTATATCTGGGAGCGAGTTTGGTTTCTGAATGATCAAGAGGTGCTGCGCAGCAAAGAAGCTTGGACCGGAGCTGACGCCGGCATTTTCGACTATTTCATCAACGCCGGCGGCGAACCCCTGTCGCCGGGTGTGTGGAAACTGGAGCTTTACGTTGAGGATAAACTGCTGACAACGGGCAGTTTCGAAATTCTTGAAGACGAAACGGCGCTGGCCGCGGCCGGCACCGCCGAGGCCGAATCGACCACCGAACCGGCGGAACTGATTGAAGCGACCGATGAAGCATCCGAACACGATGCCGATTTACCCGCCGTCGCCACCGCGACCTCGGCTCCGACCGCGACGCCGGTTCCTCAAGCCCAAACGTATCAGTTAGCTTACACCAAATGGAATGGCGTGCAGCACAATCTGTATGTAGGCGATACCGATGGCAGCACCGAACAATTTATCATTGGCCGAGCCGCCGGCCCCTCGTGGACGCCCGACGGCCAGCGCATCTTCTTTTTTGGTGAAACCGGGGTCGATCGCCAGACGGTGGAAGGGGTGGAATACGTCTTCGATGGCATCAGCAACGGCATTGTAGCGGTCACCGTGTCGCCGATGCCCAAAAGCATCGGTGATGTGCAGCTATTCCAGGGCCTCGATTGGAAAGACGCCGGCGGCCGGTGGGCCAACGTCTCGCCCAATGGCCAGATGGTGGCGTTCGACTCTAAGCGGAGCGGTAACTATCGCATCTACTTTTTAGGTACCCAAGCCAACGAGCAATTTCGCTTTGAGATCATCGGCGAGCAGGCCGATTGGTCGCCCGATAGCCAGAAAATCGTCTATCGCTCCGGGCGGAATGGGACCACCGGCATTTGGATTTCAAACCGGGACGACTCCGGACATACCTTGATTACCAACGGCGGCAGCGACTCATTCCCGGCCTGGTCACCCGATGGTAAAACCATCGCTTTTAGCCGGGATGAAGGCGGCAACACCGATATCTACACCGTTAACACCGACGGCAGCAACCTCCAGCGTCTGACCGACGCCCCCGGTCCCGACGCGCTGCCGACTTACACCCCCGACGGGCAGCTCATCTTCCGCAGCGCCCGCACGGGCAGTTGGGGCATATGGAAAATGAACGGCGATGGCACCGACCAGGCTGAAATTATCTCCGATGCCAACGTCGGGGTCGATTGGACCCTGAGCCGAATGAGTGTTTTACCGTAACCTTATGAGAATACGTCTTGACTCAATTGGATGTCGCTTAAATATTAGTGAGGTTGAAGACATGGCCCGCGTTTTGGCCGGGGCGGGCCATCGTCTGGTGGGGCCGGGCGACAGGGCCGACCTGTACGTTTTCAACACCTGCGCCGTCACCCACGTGGCCGAGCGGAAATCGCGGCAGATTATCCGGCAGATGCGCCGGGCTAATCCCCAGGCCGGGGTGGTGGTGACCGGCTGCTACGCTCAACTTTCGCCCGAAAAAATGCGCGAGTTGGGCGTTGATCTGATCGTGCCCAATGAAGATAAGGACAAACTGCCCGAACTCGTCACCGCTGCCGGCCTACTTCACGACGGCGATCCCATTCCCGCCGCCGATGAACCCTTATTGATCGAACCGGACAGCCTGACTCGCAGCGGTCACCACACCCGCGCTTTTGTCAAAGTCCAAGACGGCTGCGACAATCGCTGCACCTTTTGCATTGTCACGGTCGCTCGCGGCGCGGGCCGCAGCCGGAGGTTGGCCGATGTCATCGCCGAAATCAACCGGCTGGTCGCGTTGGGTTACCGGGAAGGGGTGCTGAGCGGGGTTCATCTGGGCTCCTACGGCCATGATTGGGGCGATGGGGCCGGCTTGCGCCACTTGGTTCAGGCCATTCTGGCCGAAACCGATCTGCCCCGCTTGCGCCTCTCGTCGCTGGAGCCGTGGGATTTGGATGCCGAATTCTTTCAACTGTGGCACAATAAGCGGCTGCTGCCGCACCTGCACCTGCCCCTGCAAAGCGGCTGCGATGAGACCTTACGGCGTATGGCTCGCCGCACCAGCCAGGCCGAATTTACCCGGCTGGTCACCGAAGCGCGGACAGCCATCCCCGATCTGGCCATTACCAGCGATATCATCGTCGGGTTCCCCGGCGAGACAGACGATGAATTCGCCCGGTCGCTGGCCTTTGTCGAGTCGCTGGCCTTCGCCGGCCTGCATATTTTCCGCTACTCGCGCCGAGATGGTACCGCCGCGGCCAAAATGCGGGGCCAGATCCCCTCGAAGGTGCAGCAGGATCGCAGCCGGCAGATGCACACCCTCAACGCTTATTTGGAAGAATCCTTCCGGCGCAAATTCGTGGGGCGCACCATGCCGGTGTTGTGGGAAAGCAGCGAGCCGTACGGCTTCGGTTTACAGTGGAGCGGCCTGACCGGCAACTACCTGCGCGTCGTCACCCAAACCGACCCTGATCTCGACCTGCGCAACCAAGTCATCGAAACTCAGTTAGTCGATACCATCCCGGCGGCGCTATTGGGCCAACTACCCGAATCGTATAAGGCCGGTGCAGTTGAGACAGCGATCCCCATTCTCAGAGTCATCCCGTAATTTATCGGGTTTTACATCTGCCCGACAATATCCACATACTCAATCTTAAACTGATCTTCCTCTTTAAATCCAAACTTCTCCAGCAGTTCGCCGATTAACTCCGCTTTGTGCAGCGCATCTTTGGCCGACCAGGTCCGGCTTTTGATCTCCAGATAGACGTTGTTCTCGGCTTTGCCGTTGAGTTGATCCAGATTGATATCGAAGTCCGTATCCTTATACGTCACGTGGCAGCGGCGGCGATATTTCATCACCTCGCGTTCGGCCGTCGGCTTGAAATACTCGCGGTTGAATCTTAAACTGTGGTAAGTAGTCGCGGTGTAGCGGGCGCGGGTGAGCAAGACTGAGTTTTCAAACTCCTTCTCACGGGTCGGCCCCATCATCGTCATGCGATAGAAGGTGTCTCGCAACTTGCCGGCCGCATCTGTAACTCGATCTTCTCTAAAGCGCAGCCGGCCAATATCCGGCGTGTCAAAGAAAAAGTAGGTGTCGTACTGCTCCCTGATCGACGGGCGGTACGGCTCCAGACCGGCTTGACGCAGCATGTGGTTCAGATCGATCATCTCCGGCAGGCTGACTTTAACCTGAACTTCGAACGTTTCCTGCGGGATAAAATCGGCGCTGATCGCCAGAATCTTCGACATCAAATTCCCCTCACGAGCGGTTAAGAAGGCATCGATCCGCTTGGCAATCTTTTGGGCTTCCTTGATGACCAACTTCTCATCGATGGTCAGCAGTTTTTTGTTGCGCATTAGTAACGCGCCGTTGACCAGCACGTCGCGTACGTCGGTGGCTTTGGTGGCGTAGACCAACTGGGCGTAAACGGCCTCCGGATCGCGGGTAAAGCGGGGCAGTTGGTGGGTGTTGGTGGCGGTGATGACGGCGATGTCAGCCCGTTTGCCCCGCTCGATCGAGCCGGTCAAATGGCCGATGTGCAGCGCCCTGGCCCCCTCGATGGTTGCTAACGCCCACGATTGCTTGGCCGAGAGCAAGGTGGGATCGTTGAAGATGCCTTTCTGTAAAAAGGCTGCCAGGCGTGTCTCTTCAAACATATCCAAATCATTGTTGGAGGCCGGGCCATCAGTGCCGATGCCGACGTGCAGTCCCAAATCGACCATTTTTTGGACCGGCGCGACGCCGCTGGCCAGCTTTAAGTTGCTGCTGGGGCAGTGGGCCACGCCGGCTTCGTGCCGGTGCAGGGTGTACATCTCATTCTCTTGCAAATGAACACAGTGAGCGGCAATGACTTTGGCCTGGAACAGATTGTACTCTTCTAGCCACGGCACCACGGTTTTGTTGTAGGCGGTCAAACTGGATTTCTGCTCTAAGGCGGTTTCGGCTATGTGGATATGGAGTGGTACGTCATAGTCGGTCGCCAGGGCGACGCAGTTTTTTAACATATCGGGCGTGGCGGTGTAGGGGGCGTGCGGGGCCACAGCCGGGATAATCAACGGGTGGTTGAGCCACTCCTCGATGAAGTGGCGGCAGTATTCGATGCTCTCGTCGTAGTTGGTGGCGTCCGGTGAGGGGAATTTGAGGATAGTCTGTCCCAAAATAGCCCGCATCCCGGCTTCGGCCGTGGCCCGGGCCACTTCGGCTTCGTGGTAATACATATCGTTGAAGGTCGTCACGCCGGAGCGAATCATCTCAGCGCAAGCCAGCAGCGTGCCGATGTAGCAGAAATTATGCCCCACAAATTCCCGCTCGACCGGCATCATATAGCCGTACAGCCACACATCCAGGCGCAAGTCATCGGCCAGGCCGCGCAGGAGGGTCATCGGAGCGTGGGTGTGGGCATTGATCAACCCGGGGCTGATGATACAGCTCTGGCAGTTGATAATGGTTTCGGCTTCAAACGCCGCCTCGATGTCGGCCGAGGGGCCCACGGCTTCAATATGATCGTCCTTAACGGCCACCGCCCCGTTGGGATAAATGGTCATTTGGTCGTCCATGGTGACCAGCCAGCCATTGGTTAATAAGATATCGACAGTTTGCTTTGACATAGTGCTCCTTAAATCAGTCAGATTACAAAATGAGCCAGGGAATGACCCTGGCTCGATGGAAACTCAACGTTTGCGTCGTTGCCTGTTCATTTGCCGCCGGCCCATCAGGCCGGCTGGGGGCTGCGCCCCTACTGGGCTAAGGCCACCTCCTGGTTAATCACCGTTTCGAACTGCGAAACGGGTAAATTGCCTTCAACCCGTTGATTGTTCACATAAAAGGTAGGCGTCGAATTAACGCCCCGCCGGGTAGCCGCCTGACGGGCGCTCTCGACATCGCTGCGATGGGTGTCGCTGCTGACGCATTGGGCCAACGCTTCCCCATCGAGACCCAGTTCTGTGGCCAACCCGGCCAAGGCGTCTGTGGTGTATTCAATTTGACCTTGCCGTTCAAAGAGGGCGTGTTGGTATTCAAAAAAACCACCCTGATCGTGGGCGCACCAAGCGGCTTCGGTGGCCAGCCCAATTTGGGGATTGCCCAGATAGTAAGGATGAACCACATACTTAACCTGGCCCGAGTCGATGAACTCAGATTTTATCTGGGCAAATTTTTCGGTGTTAAAGCCCCGGCAATGCGGACAACCAAAATCGGAATACTCGACCATGGTTACCGGCGCGTCCGGATCGCCCATTGTGGGAAAGTTGGTCAGGTCGAGGGTTGACGACGTGGCGCCCGGGCTTTGGGTGCCCAAAAAGATCAAGCCCGCGGTGATCAGTAGCGCGCCGACAATAACCGCGCCAATGATCACCGGCGACATCCCCGCCCCTTGCTTTTCTGGAACTCTTCTTCTGCTTGTTTTTCTACTTTTGGTCATGATAATATCACCTAAATTGATTTGAATTTATCGGTATTGGTCCATTCAGCGGGGGTAGCTCGGTCTGGTTCGCTAAATCCAGGCTTATTATGGTTAGCGTGGACCGGCCAACAGGAGCAACTCCCCGTCAATTAGGACATACATTTATAGATGGGTTGGATTATGTTAGTTCTATAAAAGTGTAACGAAATTAACACCCTCAGTCAAGAATCCAAACCTCGACCGGGGTTGCGGCGGGTAGGTAGGTGACGTTCTCCGGCACAACCACCAACCCGTTAGCCCAGACCATCGAACTTAAAATGCCCGAACCCTGAACCTGCACCCCGCTGCCGCGCGTGGTCACCCGGTAGCCTTCATCGGTTGGGTAAATATAGGCGCGCATAAAGTGGCGGCGGCCGCTGTTTTTTACCTCTTCGTCCAGGGCCGCCGTGATGGTTTTTTTGCCCCAGGCTGATCGCCCCCCCGCCTTCAAGATAGCCGGTCGAGCAAAAACTTCAAAGGCCACCATCGCCGCCACCGGATTGCCGGGCAGTCCAATCAGCGGCACCGTTTTGCCGGGCCCGCGCAGCCG
>JAGRCC010000504.1 GCA_020433785.1 Anaerolineae bacterium | reverse complement strand
GACAGCATCACCGTCGCGCCGGCCCAAACCCTGACCGACAAAGAGTACCAGCGCCTACGCGACGCCGCCCGCGCCGTACTCAACGTGGTCGGTGTCGAGACCGGCGGCAGCAACGTCCAATTTGCCGTCAATCCCGCCGACGGCGAGGTCCTCATCATCGAGATGAACCCGCGTGTTAGCCGCTCGTCGGCGCTGGCGTCCAAAGCCACCGGCTTCCCTATCGCCAAGATGGCCGCCCTGCTGGCCGTCGGCTACACGCTCGATGAAATCCCCAACGACATCACCCGCGAAACGCCGGCCAGCTTTGAACCAAGCCTCGATTACGTTGTCGTCAAGCTGCCGCGCTGGGCTTTTGAAAAATTCCCCGGCGTTGATCCGACCCTTGGACCGCAAATGAAAAGCGTCGGTGAGGCCATGTCGATTGGCCGTACATTTAAGGAGGCTTTGGGTAAAGGGCTGCGGAGTTTAGAGATTGGAGACTGGAGACTGGAGTTTGAAGATTGGGAATCGGAGATCGACAAACTAAGAACGCCGACGCGAGAGCGATTATTCCAGACGCTAGCCTGTCTTCATGCCGGTGCGCCACAAGAGGCAATTATTGAGGCCACCTGGTACGATCCATGGTTTGTCGATCAGCTGGCTCAGATTGTCGAGATGGAGCAGGCGGTCGCTGCATATTCGCTCGATACGCTGCCGGTTGGGCTGCTGCGTCAGGCCAAGCGGTTTGGCTTGTCGGATGAAACGATCGCCGGGTTGCTATCGCGACAGGCTCAGGCTAAGGCAAAAGCTAAGGAAAAGCAGAAAAGCTCAGTTTCGGCTTTGCAAGTACGCCAAAAACGGCTAGAAAATGACATTCGACCGGCTTATTTGCGTGTCGATACCTGTGCGGCAGAGTTCGAGGCCTTTACGCCCTATCTATATTCAGCGTATGAATCCCAGTCGGAAGCGAACCCGACGGATCGTAAAAAAGTGATGATTTTGGGCGGCGGGCCAAACCGGATCGGTCAGGGTATTGAGTTTGATTACTGCTGCGTCCACGCCTGTTTTGCCCTGAGCGAGGCGGGCTACGAAACGATTATGGTTAACTGCAACCCGGAAACCGTCAGCACCGATTACGATACCGCCGACCGCCTTTATTTCGAGCCGCTGACTCTGGAAGATGTGCTGAATATCGTCGATGAGGAACAGCCGGACGGGGTAATTGTCCAGTTTGGCGGGCAAACGCCGCTCAATCTGGCCGAAGGGCTGGCCGCGGCAGGGGTGCCAATCTGGGGTACGTCGCCGGAAGCGATTGCCATGGCCGAGGATAGAGAGCAGTTTGAGCGGCTGCTGGATAAGTTAGGCATCGATCGCCCGCCAAACGGCATCGCCACCAACCTGGCCGAGGCCCGCACGGTGGCCGACCGCATCGGCTTTCCGTTACTAGTGCGCCCCTCTTTTGTGTTAGGTGGCCGCGCGATGGCGATTGTTTACGATGATAGCCAATTTGAAAGCTACGTGACTGAGGCCATCGCCGCCGCGCCTGGCCGGCCCATTTTACTCGATCATTATCTTGAAGATGCGTTTGAGGTTGATGTCGATGCCGTCAGCGATGGGCAGCAAGTGGTTATCGGCGGGATTATGCAGCATATCGAGGAGGCCGGCATTCACAGCGGCGACAGCGCTTGCGTACTACCGCCCTACAAAATCAGTGCCTACCATCAAAGCATCATTCGCGACTACACCGAACGGTTGGGCCAGGCGCTGAACGTGCGTGGGCTGTTGAATGTGCAGTATGCTATCAAAGACGATATTGTTTACGTCTTGGAAGTCAATCCGCGAGCCAGCCGCACGGTGCCATTTGTTAGTAAAGCCACTAACACCCCGTTAGCTAAAATTGCGGCGCGCGTGATGGCCGGAGAAAGGCTGGAAAAGATTGGCTTTACCGAGCAGCCGGAATTAACCGGCTTCTTCGTCAAAGAAGCGGTACTGCCTTTCCGCAAATTTATGGGCGTCGATGCAGCCTTAGGGCCGGAGATGCGCTCGACCGGCGAGGTGATGGGCCACGCCGCTCGTTTCGGGGCGGCATTTGCTAAAGCGGAGTTGGCCGCGGGTGACCGGCTACCCAGACCCGGTGATGGTAAAGTGTTTATCACGGTCAATGATTTCGACAAGAGCGCCGCCTTGAAAATCGGGCGCGATCTAGCCGCGCTGGGTTTTGAGTTGGTCGCCACCCAGGGAACCGCCGCTATGCTGCGCCGCGTCGGAGTTGAAGTGCAGGCCGTCAACAAATACAGCGAGGGCGATCCGATCATCATCGAGATGATGCAGACCGGTAAAATCGCTCTGATCATCAATACGCCGCTGGGCGGCACCTCCTATCTAGACGGGCAGCGCCTTCGCACCGAAGCGATCCGGCTGGGCATACCCCTCGTTACCACGCTAACCGCAGCCCAGGCGGCTGTCAACGGCATCAAAGTGCTGGCGCAGGAGTCGCTACAAGTTCGTAGTCTGCAAGATTTACATAAAATTTAGATTTTGGAGATTAAGGGATTGTGAGGAGATAGGTAAGCGACAATTAACCCCATCTCCTCATCGCCCTATCTCCACCGTACCAGAAGGAGATCAATGATGACACTTTTTGGAGGAATTGAAGCCGGCGGAACCAAATTTGTATGCGCCGTAGGTACCGGCCCGGACGATTTACGCCACGAAATTCGATTTCCAACCACCACGCCGGCGGAAACCATCGGCCGGGCAGTGGCCTACTTTAAAGAACAAGCGGCCAATGAGCCGCTCGATGCGATCGGTATCGCCTCGTTTGGGCCGGTCGATCCCGATCCTAAATCGGCTACATGGGGCTACATCACCACTACACCCAAACCCCACTGGCACAATACCGAGTTTGCGACCGTCCTTCAGCGCGAGTTAAATGTGCCGATCGGCTTCGATACCGATGTCAACGGCGCCGCATTGGGTGAGAACCGTTGGGGCGCGGCCCAATGGCTGGACAATTTTATCTACTTGACTATCGGAACCGGTATCGGCGGTGGGGCGGTGGTCAACGGCCAACTGGTTCACGGCCTGCTCCACCCGGAAATGGGACACTTCCTTTTGCCGCCACGGGCCGATGACCCTTCGCCAGGCGGCTTTTGTCCCTACCACGGTCATTGTTTTGAGGGCATGGCCAACGGTCCGGCCATCGAGAAACGGTGGGGGCAAAAGGCCGAAACGCTAGCCGAAGATCATCCCGCTTGGGAATTGGAAGCTCACTATCTGGCTGTCGGCCTGGAAAATCTGATCTGTGTCTACTCGCCGCAGCGCATTATTATGGGCGGCGGCGTGATGGAGCAGAAGCAGGTCTTTCCGATGCTGCGCCGGAAGGTCATTGAACTGCTTAATGGCTATGTGCAGTCGCCGGCAATTTTAGAAGAAATAGACAGCTACATTGTGCCGCCGGGGTTGGGCAACAAAGCCGGTATTTTGGGGGCCATTGCCCTGGCTCAAAGACAGGCCGGAGCCTAACCGCCGATGAAAACGGTTCCCTTTTGGAAAGACGATGTTGCACACCCGGCTAAGCTGCCGAGCCACGTCCCGCCCCGCGAGGTCGATGTAGCCATTGTCGGCGGTGGTTATACGGGTCTCCACGCCGCGCTCCAGCTGGCGAAACAGGGCCTGAGCGTGGCGGTGCTGGAGCAGGGCCAAATCGGCAATGGAGCCAGCGCCGTAAATGGGGGACAGGTTGCGCCGGGCCTAAAGCTGCCTATCCGAAAAATTTTCCAGAAATATGGGCCAGAGTTAGGGCGCCAATTGTGGGACGGCTCGATTGCGGCAGTAGAACATCTGGAACAAACGTTGACCGCCGAACAAATTACCTGTGATTACACCGGCGGGGGCGGGCTGGCTCTGGCTTATCGCCCCGCTCATTACGAGGCGATGGTTAAAGATGCCGAATGGCTGGCCCGCGAACTCGATTTTCACCATGTCGAAGTCGTACCCCGTGAACGGCTACGGGAGGAAGTCGGCTCGGATGCCTATTATGGCGGGCTGCTCGAGCGGATGGGGGGTGGGCTGCATCCCGCCAAATATGTGTATGGGCTAGCTCAGGCGGCGACGCGGGCAGGGGCATGCCTCTGCGAAAATACCAAAGCGCTCAAAATCAACCACAGCCCCGGTAACGCCGGCTTTCAAGTAACTACCGGACGAGGCGTGATTAAGGCTGACCAGGTGTTAATTGCCACCAACGGCTACACCGACGATCTGGTCAAAGCCATTCAGCGCCGCATCTTCACCGTGGGTAGCTACATGATCACAACCGCGCCGCTGTCGCCCTCGATGCAGCGCGAACTTAGCCCCAAAAACCGGGTGATGTATGATACCAAGTGGTTTCTTAACTACTTCCGCCTGACACCCGACGGGCGCATGTCGATGGGCGGTCGCAATAACCTTTCGTCGGGGCTGGATTTGATCGAGAGCGCCAGAAATCTGGGCGAGGCCATGATCCGAATTTTCCCGCAGCTCAAGGGGGTGCCTATCACTCACTCTTGGACCGGGCAGTTGGGTCTCACTTTTAATGTGATGCCGTATATCGGCCAAGTCGATGGCATCTACCACGCCTTTGGATATGCCGGACACGGTGTGGCCCTATCGGGCTACCTGGGTAAAGAGGTCGCCGATCTGATTTCAGGGCGGGCATCGAACAGTCCCTTCGCTCGCATTTCGCCGGAGACATCGGTTTTTTATCACGGTCATGCCTGGTTCTTGCCTATGGTGGCCAGTTATTATCGGTTTTTGGATGTCATTTCCTAAAAACTTAGCCCCAACTGGCTTACTGCTCTCCTGTAACGAAAATTTGAGTTTATGACTTGAAAATTATACGGCAATGCCGTATAATTTATTTATGGTATTCATAGAAACCTCGCTTTTCACAAAACTGATTGGAACTTACCTCAACGATGATGAATACCTTAGCTTACAGCACTTTTTGCTGAAATACCCGGAGAAAGGGAATATTATTCGAGGTACAGGTGGGGTTAGGAAATTACGATGGGCTACCTCTGGTACAGGAAAAAGTGGGGGTATTCGGGTAATTTACTACTTGAAACGTCGCGACCATGAAATTTGATTATTAACGGTTTACGGTAAAAATGAGCGGGAAAGTATTCCAAGCCACATATTGAAAAAAATAGCAGAGGAACTTAAAGATGACAAATAGAGCTATCGGATTGGAAATCTTAGATGGAATAAAGGAAATCAAAGCGCACAAAGCCGGTGAAGTATTACTGCGACAACGCGAACTTTCCGAACCCTCCTCGGCAAAGGCAATCCGGCAAAAATTAAATTTACCCCAAGCAGATTTTGCTAGCCTGATGGGCGTTAGCGTACGAACTATCCAAGATTGGGAACAAGGCCGCCGCCAACCCAGCGGACCCGCTAAGTCTCTACTACGGATTGCGGAACAGCATCCCGATATATTTTTGGAACTGGCTTAAAACCAGATCATACAGGTTTGTTGAGGATTTTCCGTTTGAGGCAAACTATTTGTTCCTCTTATAGTAAATTTGCCAACTCGCGTTAACGACCACATCGAAAAGCCGCCGGTAACCCACCTGACATTAGCGGCTAAATATCATCCTCTTATCATAAATTTGCCATCAACCTGCTATCATCTTGCCAACTAAATAACAATTTAGCTCACAAGGCGAGTAATAAAATAGAGGTAGTACTTCTGAAAGCCCCAAGAAATTGGACCAGAGGTTCTTTATCATCTTGTAAATAGTTAACCCCGGTTGCCACCTTGCCGGCCAATGGGATGAAAAACTAACTCTTATGCCTGTAATGTTGAATTTAAAGAGACGGCATAAGAAGCACGAGTTTTTACATTAGCCGCTTGCCTGTCCCCTAGTTTGAGTACACCGATGGCAGCTTGAGTTAATTAACCGTAGGCTTAGTCTATCAAATTCCGTTTGGGGACGGCTTAAACCCCAATCAGGTAGGTTTTTAATGAGTGTCATTTAAAGTGGATCAAACTAGTTAAACAGGCAGCGTTAGATGGACAACTGTGAAGATTTAAATAATCACCCCAAAGCCTATCTTGATGCCCTTTATCAGGCCAGCCGCATCATTGTTGAACCTGACCTGGACAGCGCCAAGGTCCTCCAAGAGATTTTAGAGCAAGCTGTTATGGCCACCAAAGCTCAAATCGGAGTGATCCACCTGGTTAAGGGCCAGTATTTGAAACTGGTCGCAATTTACCCATCGACGCAGCGAGAGCCACTAAGAGAACGGCTCGATCAAATTCCGGCAGCCGGTTCTACTTTAGCAGCAAAGGCAGTCCAAGAAAAATGCCATCAGTTGATTAGCGATGTCACCCGGCCGCCTGATCAGATCAAGCCTCTATTACCAACAGGGGCAGAACTGGCCGTTTTATTCCAAACCCAAGAGCACTATATCGGAGTCTTGAGCTTAGGCCATGAAGAGATAAATGGATTAGATCAGGCCGGCCAAAAATTTGTAATGATATTGAGCCAAATGATCTTGGCGGCTGTCCAGTATGAAGAAACCCGAGATTTTGGATATGCCAGCCAGGCTGTGGCCTGGTTAGGTCTGTTTGGGGCCGAATGGCAGCATACCGTTCATCAAAAAACGTTTAGCATCGATATCTATACAGAGGATTTGCGTAACTTGATCACCTCATCCAATGTGTCAGACGATTTACTAAAAAAGATCGCCGAGTCACTCGACGGTGTTGAGCGGGTTGTTAATGATCTACGTCGCATCCAGTTTACCAGTTCGGTCCCCTTAGAAGCCCCTGATAAGACCGGAGGCGATACCCGCATCGATGATGAATTAAAAATAATGGTCGCCCGTTGGGCCAGTAATCGTCACGATGTAGAGTGCGCGTTTGAATTGAACTGCCCCACGGTTAAAGTCAATATTCCTGCCCAATGGCTGCAAGTGGCAATGGAGAAATTGGTTAACAACGCTCTGAAAGCGATGCCGGAGGGGGGACGACTAACCGTGGCTACGCAGCAAATCGATGAGCTGGCGCATATTACCATCACGGATACCGGTCAGCGAGGTATTCCTGATTTTGCTTTAGCTAATTTTCTTAAGAGACCGGTTAGACGGCCCCAAGGTAATAAAACACCGGGCACCGGTAAGGGAGTCCTTATCGCGCGCTTCATAGCTTGTAGCTACAATGGAGACTTAAGTCTGGTCTACACGGGTAAAGGAAGGGGGACCCAATTGCTGATGACATTACCAATAGTAACTGTAACTTCAACATAGAAGTGTGAATAGAATTTACTTATACAATGGAGGTCAAAAAAATGACAATAGCTAAAAGTATTTTACTGGTAGATAATGACAACAGTGTCTTAGATGCACTGGCCTTAAGCTTAGGCCGTCGCGGTTACAAAGTTTCAAAGGCTAATAGCGTTGAGCGTGCCCAGAGCTTATTCAATAAAAATATCTTTCACTTGGGTATTGTTGACTTGCGGCTGGAAGATGACAGTAAACAAGCTGACACCAGCGGTTTTGATGTGGCCAAAACATTATCCCCCCACATGCCATGTATGATATATACCGCTTATGAGGATCGCGACAATGTTCGGCGAGCGTTTAGTGAAGTTGGCGCTAAAGAAGTGGTTAGTAAGAATAGTCAGTACGCCGCTAGAGAATTAGTTAATGCTGTTGATCATTTATTTCAGTCAGATGTCAAAGTCAATTTCGATTTGGAGATTGAGGGAGACATTGACAGGCTAATCGAATTAGTGGGAAAACTTCAGATACCCGAAGCAGACGAGGAAACTCGTCCTTCCGAGGAGGATATCCGTCAAATTTTGCAAACGCTTTTTTATGATCGAAGTATCATTAAAATTGGACTCGAACCTATATTTCAGCCAAAGCACCCTTCAGAAACACCTGTATTACCCCGAAATAACACGGTTTTGGTAAAAGTTCGTCCTTATTTCAAATACGGTTCGGGTCTGCCTGTTGTGGTGAAATTTGGTTGGTGGAAGAAAGTTGATGAAGAATTTGACCATTATCGGCGCTTAAAACCTTTCTTGGGAGGACAACAATTGACAGTTTTAGAAGGGCCGGCTTACTCTCGCAAAATTGGCGGATTGATTTATACCTTCGTCGGGGCGGGGGAGCGGGTATCACTGCAACCCTTACGTGACATTATCTTGTGGGACTCGGCGGAAAGCGTCATAAAATTATTAGAGCAATTTTTTGAGCAGACCTTTGGCCCCATCTTCGCAGATGCCACCCGAGAAGAGATCGATCTAACGGCTAGCTATACGCAACGGCTTGGCCTCACCCCACAAAAACTCCAAACGGCCGCCGCCTCATTTCAGGCGGAACTTTTGACCGATGAGGTTATAACCATCGATGGTTTAGCCGAAACGTTCAAAAATCCCATTACCTGGATATTATCAGAGACGAATGAATTCAGACAGTTCGAGGTTTTCTCTCGAACATCGCTAATTCACGGCGACCTTAATAGTCACAATATTTTAGTCGATCAATTTAAAAACTTTTGGTTGACAGATTTTGCCCAGGCGGGAGAGTTTCATGCGCTGTACGATTTTATTAGCCTGGAAGCTGATATTAAATTCAATCTTTTACCCCTGGATAATCTGGAAGCGTTGTTTGAATTCGAGATAAGGTTTCTCTCGCCGACAACTTATGAAGATAATGGTTCGAATATCTTCTTTGAACGAGAAGGATTAAATAAAGCCGGCCAAATTATTTTGTCTTTACGCCGACTGGCATCTGATCTGATAAATTTACGCTCCGATATGCGGGCGTATTATCAAGCCCTACTATTTTATTCCTTGAATGTTCTTTGCACCGCCTCTGACGGCACGGAGATGACAAACGCCAAGAAGCGTTATGCTCTACTTTCAGCAGCGCTTCTTTGTGAACGCTTAGAGTCTTGGCCGACGTGGCAGCGCTCGACGCCGAAGGTTGACACCAATGTTACGGCTACCCTTTCATCCAAGTCGAAGACAAACGATTCGTCGATTTCAGCAAAAATACAAAAATTTGTGGGGAATATTCTCGGTCGTAATTAGGGAGCCATTCTCGTTAGGTCGATCAAGTGCCAGACAAATTTAGTTCTATCTTAAATACTTGAGGACGAGCGTTATGAGTATGCCTAAACGCATTTTAATCGTCGATCCAGAAGAAGAAACTAGGGTACGCCTGGTAACCGCCTTGAATAACAAAGGCTACAGTGTCTTGACGGCGGTCAATTTAACCGAGGTCGATGAGCGGTTGAGGCAGGCGGTCATTCATCTGGCCGTTACCGAAATCATGGTTGAACCCGGGCAAACCGGATCGGCTGGCGATCCACTTGAACCAGCCAAAGCCTTGCGAAAATATGATATTCCTTTTATCGTGTTTAGTCGGCACGATGACCCTGAAAATATTCGTCGTGCCCATCGAGAGCGGGCAATTGACCATTTCAGTAAAAGTGATAATCCCTCTTACTCTGAATTGCTCCTCAGAATAGACAAAGCATTTTCTGAAATGACAGCCAATTTAGCTCTACAGATCAACGGCTCCCCCGACCCGGCAACTATCGCCGCGCAGCTACCAAACCCTAAAGTTACCAACCCATTTTGCCCAACAGCGGACGATGTAAGCCATATATTACAGAATCTGTTCCACGAAGATACTAGCATCCTCATTTACCCGCTGCTTAAAGACAAAGCACAAACCGGCTCCGTGCTTCTACGGGTACGCCCCAGGCGCCAAAAATGGGCGAGACAAGTAGTCGTTAAACTCAGTACGCGAGATGAAATAAAACGCGATATGGCCGCTCATCGGCATCTCCAACGTCATATAGGCAGTAATGTCGATCTTGAGGAGGACGCTTACTCACGGGAGTGGGGAGGATTCTTTTGTCGGCTTAGTGGCGTTACGGAGTTGGAAAATATCCGTACGGTCAAAGACGTTTTCATCAAAGAAGATTTAGAGGAAATTACAGCCCTCCTAAAAATCTTCTTTGAAACTCCCCGAAAAATCACAGGTTCAACTGAACGTGAACCCATGAACTTATTCCAGGTGTATACTAACCAGCTCAATTTAGACGTTGTTCCATCCGATAAAAGTGAGGGGCAGCCGTCTAAATTGCATTTTGAGGGGTTAGACAGAGATTTTCTCGATCCGGCTGATTGGCTGCCGTCGCAAGACAAATTAGCTTTTGAAGTCTTTTCGCAGAGGTTTCCGTGTTGTAGTTATCTGCGTGGTGAAAATATTCTGATCGAGAACAGGAACTATTGGCCGCTTGACTTCGCTCACATCGGTGAAGGACATGCGCTTAACGATTTTGCCGAAATGGAGACGGATATCAAATTCAACTTTCTGTCGACGCTACCCAGCTTGACCGATAGATTTCATTTTGAACATTTATTACTGGCCCCTAGCACCCTTGCCACAAAGCCTGATAATATCCCTTTCGAGGATAAGGGTCTTGAGCGGGCCTACCATACGATTATGACGCTGCGTTATTTGGCCTCTGAATTGGTGCAACTTAATAATAATGGTAAACCTGAATATTATCAGGCCTTACTCTTCCATACCCTTGATGTTTGGCAAAGACAGGAAGACGAAAAGCTCAAAGAACAAGCGTTGCTAGCTGCCGCCTTACTATGTGAACGGTTGGATAAATGGCCTAACTGGGATGACCCTAATCAGGTGAATCGGATGGCACCCGAGGAAGATGGTGTGTCAATTTCACCTTCACCTTCACAATTCCCCCAGGCTAATTCAACCAGATCAAGCGTTGGCCTATTAGTTTCTAATGAAACGCCCTACAACACAAATGATGTCCGTGATCTAGTGATGGCTACATTTGACGACCAAGAATTGATGATATATTGCTTTGACAACTTTCGTCCTGTATATAATAAATTTGCCTTGGAGATGAGTTACATATGGAAAATTCAACTACTGATCGATTATTGTGAGAAACATGATCAATTCGATGAACTGTTAGCCTATATAAAAGGGAATAATCCAAATCAGTATAGTAAATTCATTCCCTTGATAGAAAGACCATCTCAACCATCAACAACTATGGTTAGTACCAGTAGAAGTCAGATAGAAATAACATTAATTGGTATTTCTGTTATTGCGGCTTTATCAATTATCACCCTACTGGCAATGTTATATTTTGAAGTACCCCTATTTGGCTATATGGTAGTTCTTGTTTTAATCGTTTTTTTTGCTATTATTTTTTTTGTTCTAGACAATTTAATTTCGGCCAAGGATGCTACTCAGAGATTACAGGAAATGGTATTAGCTCTCC
>JAGRCC010000503.1 GCA_020433785.1 Anaerolineae bacterium | reverse complement strand
TAGAACTTAAGCAGTTCGAGTTTTTTTAACCACGAATTACACGAATTTTCACAAATTTTTATCCTTTTTTCGTGTAATTCGTGCAATTCGTGGTTGATTTTCAAGCCTGAACCCTTCAACTGCGTAACTCATAGACAGTCACTTATTGTCGATAAATCAGCATCTGGATGGCTCAAATAGATCGATTTAGCGTACTCAAGTGACTGTCACCTGTTTCATTTCTCCCCAGAAAAGACTACAATCAGCTGAGATTAGGCTAAGATTTCAGAGCTGAAAAATCATATAATTCCCTTATAAGACATTCGCAACCGGAAAGGGAATATGTATGAATATTATAGTCACAGGTTCATTAGGGAACATCGGCAAACCGCTGACGAAAGCGTTGGTCCACAATGGACATACGGTTACGGTTATCAGCAGCAAAGCCGAAAGACAAGCCGCTATTGAGTCATTAGGGGCAAAAGCGGCTATCGGTACAATGGAAGACGCTGATTTTTTATCGGCGACTTTTAAAGGTGCCGATGCCGTTTATGTGATGGAAACGCTTGAGGCTGCTGGCGATTTCTTTTACCAAAATCTTGATGTCATTAAGGCTATCAACCAAATTGGCCACAATTACAAACAAGCGATTCAACAGTCCGGCGTAAAGCGGGTGGTGCATCTGAGCAGCATTGGGGCTCATATGGATAAAGGCAATGGCATTCTTCTTTTCCATTACAATGTAGAAAACATTTTGAAACAACTGCCGGATGATGTGGCCATCAAATTTATGCGTCCTGTCGGTTTCTATACCAACATGTTCGCGTTTATACGAACCATAAAAACCCAAGGCACAATTGTTTCAAATTATGGCGGCGATAAGCAAGAACCCTGGGTTTCGCCTTTGGATATTGCGGTTGTTATTGCCGAAGAAATGGAATTGCCTTTTGAGGGCAGAAAGGTTCGTTACATCGCCAGCGATGAAGTTTCACCCAATGAAGTGGCCCAAGTTTTAGGCGAAGCCATCGGAAAACCAGATTTGAAATGGGTGGTGATTCCTGATGAACAGTTATTGAATGGCATGATTGCTTCAGGAATGAACCCGCAAACGGCCAAAGGTTTTGTAGAAATGAACGCAGCCCGACGTGGCGGTACGTTGTACGAAGATTATTATCGTAACAGACCTACCTTAGGCAACGTGAAAATGGCAGACTTTGCCAAAGAATTTGTTGTTGTATTTAATCAACAAGGATGAGCCGTGCCTTATGGCTAATAATCAACCACACAAAATCAAAACGATAACCGAGTTCCACCGTCTGCGCGGCTTGCCCCAACCCGAACACCCCTTGATCAGCCTGGTGGATTACGGCGCTATCAAGCATTCGACCGAAAACAATTCGGTGAGTTGGGTGTTTGATTTTTACTCCATCTCACTTAAAAGAAATTCCCATGCCAAAATGAAATACGGTCAGCAGGTCTATGATTTTGATGAAGGGATTATGTACTTTCTTTCGCCGGGCCAGGTCCTTAGAGTTGAGGTCGAATCCAATGCAGCGTCAGACCGTTCGGGCTGGATACTGCTCGTCCATCCCGATTTTCTGTGGAACACACCCTTAGCCAAAACCATCAAGCAATACGAATATTTTGATTACTCGGTCAATGAAGCCCTGTTTCTTTCGGATAAAGAAGAAGCAACCCTTAACGGCATCATCCACAATATTCAGCAAGAATATCGGGCCAACATTGATAAGTTTAGCCAGGACATCATCATTGCTCAGCTTGAATTGTTACTCACCTATTCGGAAAGATTTTATCATCGTCAATTCATCACCCGGAAAATCATCAACCATCAAATTTTGAGTCGTTTGGAAGCGATTCTGACCGATTACTTCAACAGCGATGATTTGCTGGAAAAAGGCTTACCCACAGTCCAATACGTTGCCGAAGCGTTGAATGTGTCGCCCAATTACTTAAGCGGATTACTTAAAGTCTTAACGGGGCAAAGCACCCAACAACACATCCACGATAAATTGATTGAAAAGGCCAAGGAAAAATTGTCCACAACCGATCTATCGGTCAGTGAAATTGCCTATGACTTGGGCTTTCAACATTCCCAGTCTTTCAGTAAGTTGTTCAAAACAAAAACCCATCTTTCGCCGTTGGAATTCCGGCGTTCTTTCAATTGATCGGCATCATTTTCCAAGAATGGAATGAGGTCCTCGCTTGAGATTTGCTCAACCGGGGATACCACCACCCTACACGATAATGTTGTAATCTCATTTGCCGATACCCGCTTCTGCTCGAATGAATGGGAATATCCTCCGAAGAAAGCTCCATCGATGGTACGATGGAGTTTTTTGATTTACCCCAGCCACATCCGAAATACCTTTTGGTTGGGACGACGGGCGCAGCAATATGTGGTATAATCCCCAACGTGATCTATACAAAATTGGAGATACCTTTTGATGAGTAAAAACGGGTATGCCCACCCCGAAGTTTTGGTCGAGACGGAGTGGGTGGCACAGCACTTGCACGATCCGCGTCTGCGTCTGGTGGAAATGGATGTCGATACCACAGCCTATCGATTGGGGCATATTCCTACAGCGGTCGGTTGGAACTGGCAAGTCGATACCCGCGATGCCCTGCGTCGCAACATTCCCGATCCCGCCACCTTTGCGGCATTGATGAGTCGATCAGGCATCGCCAATGAGACGACTGTGGTACTCTATGGCGACAAAAATAACTGGTTTGCTGCCTATGCCTTTTGGTTGATGAAATATTACGGCCATGTCGATCTCCGCCTGATGAACGGTGGTCGCAAAAAATGGGTGGCTGAAAAGCGTTTGCTAACTAAAGCTATCCCTGATATCCAGCCCACCACTTATCAGGTCAAGGTAACGGACGCCGATGTCCGCGCTCTACGGGATCGGGTGCTGGCCCGGCTGCGCCACCCGGATACTGCTTTGATCGATGTCCGGTCGGCCAAAGAATTTACCGGCGACTTGGCCGCTCCGGAACATCTGCTCCAAGAGGGCGCTCAGCGCGGCGGCCATATTCCCGGCGCGGTTAACATTGCCTGGGGTCAAACTGTCCAGGCCGACGGCACCTTCAAATCGGCCGAAGCCTTGCAGCGTCTCTACCACAGCCGTGATGTGACGCCCGACAAAGAGGTCATCACCTACTGCCGCATCGGCGAACGCTCGTCCCATACCTGGTTTGTGTTAAGATATCTGCTGGGCTATCCGCACGTACGTAATTACGACGGGTCTTGGGTCGAATGGGGTAATTTGATCGATGTACCCATCGAACGATAATAATCCACTTAACCCATAGGTGGCCGTTACTTTTGAGACGATTAATTTTATCGGTTACAACCGAAAGTAACCATCACTTTAGATCAGTAGATCATCAACGGAGATGAGCACGATGAGCGGTTTGCTCCCCGTCCAATACGAACAAAAGCTCACCTTTCGCTTGTTAGTGGGCTACCGCTGGGCTAGTTTGCTGCCCCCGCTAATGGTGCTCGTATTTTCTTCGCTCGCCACAATGCCCCTTATGTTCCCTGTTTTGCTCCTGGCCATTGGCCTAACACTGGGTTTGACTCTGGCCGTAACCCCACTCAATCGCTGGCTGGTGCAGCATCCCTGGCTGCTGGGGATCGATTTGTTGATTTCAATTGGCCTGGTCTGGTCCACTGGCTTAGAGCAGAGTCCCTACTATTTGTACAGTTTGGCCCCTATTCTGGCCTCGGCCTTTTTCTTTGGCATTCGAGGTGGCGTTACGGCGGCGGCGGTTTATACGCTCTTTTACGGTCTGGCCTTGCTGGCTAATATTTTACTCACGACGCCGGTCAATCTCTCCGGCGCGTTAATCCAGGTGATGAGTTTTTTCCTCATCGGCACGATTTTTGGCTACCCCACCCGCCTGCTTCAACGCCTCTTTCAGGCCCACACCGAGTTAGCCGCCAAAAATGACGAACTCTCGACGCGCCACCGCGATTTGGATCTGCTACGCGAGTTGTCGCTGGCGATGCAATCGTCCGTCGATCCGGCTGAATTGCAAGAGATTATTTTACAGGGGTTGGTGGAAAAAATGGGTTATCCTCGCGCGGTTATTGGCCTGTACGATGAATCGCTCGATGCGCTGACCGGTTGGCTGGTTCTAGCCGGCAACGCTGCCGCCAACGGTCAGATCGTACCCAAATTGGCCCACACCGATATGGCCTCTTTAAAGGAAGAAACGGGGCCGCTCGCGCGGGCTTTGAAAGGGCGGTTGACGCTTGAAATTACGGACGGTGAGGCGCCCACAGGCGACGCTGCGCTCAACCGGCGGCTTATTGGAGGATCGCATTATCTCATTTTGCCGTTAATTCTACGGCAGGAGTTGGTAGGGATCATTATGATTGACCACCTTCCACTCGAACGGCGGCTATCTCCGGCGGAACGCCACTCGCTCAACCATCTGGCCATCCACGCCGGGGTGGCCCTGGGCAGTGTCCGTCTCTGCATCGACCGCGCTCGTGGCGCTGCCGTGGCCGCCGAACGCCATCGTATGGCCACCGATTTACACGACCAGGTTAGCCAGGCGCTCTATGGTCTGGCCTACGGCTTAGAAGCGGCCCGGCAGTTGCTGGCTCACGAACCCCGGCTCCAACAGCTAGTGACCAATCTACATCAAACCGCCGCCGAGGCCCAAACCCA
>JAGRCC010001174.1 GCA_020433785.1 Anaerolineae bacterium | reverse complement strand
GACGGGGCGCGGGGGGGGGGCGGTGGGGGGGGAGGGCGGGCGGGGGTGGGGGTGGGGGGGGGGAGGCCGGGCGGGGGGAGGGGGGGGGGGGGTGGGGGGAGGGGGGGGGTGGGGGGGGTGGGGGGGGAGGGGGGGGTGGGGGTGGGTGGGGGGGGGGGGGGGGGGGGGGGGGAAAGGAGGGGGGGGGGGGTGGGGGGGGGGGGGGGGGTCATAGTCGGTGTGGGTGTATTGGTCGGGATGGGGGTTTCGGTAGGGGTGGCGGTTTGGGTTGGGGTTTCGGTGGGGGTCGGCGTGCTGGATGGCGTGGGCGTGGTTGTTTCCACAAACGGTAACACCCCGACAGCCGCGATAGCCCCATCCTCCCGCATTTGTTGGAGCGGGCTGCGATCATCACCGGGCAGCGCCCCGTTATCGGCAAAGGTGGCCGCCAGGGCGTTGATAATGAGCGACGGGGCCATAATCCCGCAAATCCAAACCAGAGCGATGGCGATGGCTAGCAAGCGCAATTTAGCACCGAGGGTCCGTTTAGCGAACCAAACGGAGACGCTGCGGTTGTACTCTTGCAATTTTCGATTAGAGATCGAGCGCGCCCGCATTGGTCGAGATGAGCCGAGGCTAGCTTGGACTGGCTCGGCCACCGGCATCGGCATGGTGGGATTGGAGGGTGCTCCGGGCGGTAGCGCGGCCGGTCGCTTCTGAGCCGGTGTTGGGCGCGATTCCTGAGAACCTGACTGGGTTAGCGCCGCCCATGTGCCAGCGATGCCGCCGGTTTGTTTGGGCTTCTTTTTCACTTTTCGACGGCGTCGGCCCTGAGCCGGCTGCGGTTGGGACGGCTGGACCGGCGGAACAGGCCGCGACGGCGGGGCGATAGGCGGCATGCCCTGGGTATGTTGCGCGTGAAACGAGGGGCCGGGAGGAGCGGGCATGGGCGGCATCGGTTGAGTGTGCTGCGCATAAGGCGGGCGGCCAGGCGGCGGCACCGGCGTCAGCGAGCGAGGCGGTAGGGCCGGAGGGACGCTCCGTGAGCCGCCAACCGGCCGTAACGGCACCGGCGGCATCGGCCCGGTGGGCTGCGACGGTCGGATAACTGCCGGCGGGCCGCTGATAACGGGCTGCATCGGTCGAGAGACCGGTCCGGACGGCGCCGGCAGGCCGCGTTGGGCTGGGCCGCCGCGCAAGCGCATCATGGTCTCTTCCATCCGCTCGCTCAAGATGCGGCTTAAAACAACCCCCAGATTGGGATAACGGCGTAGAAAGCTGTCGAAATCGGCTTTGGTTAAGGCCCAGATGTCAGTATCGACCACGGCATAGGCGGTGCCCAGATGCGCCCGGCCGGACAGCAGGGCGATCTCGCCGAAGTAATCGCTCACCCCCAACGACTCCAACTGAATGGGGCCTTGCTGGGTAGTGGCCCACAGTTCAACTTGGCCGCGCTCGATGAAATACATCTCGTCGCCGGTGCTGCCTTCGTAACAGATGGTGCTGCCGCCCTGATAGCGGCGCGGTTGTAACAGGGAAGAGAGTTCATCGAGTTGGGTACGAGACAAACTGCCTTTAACAGCAATTTTCTTGAGATGTGGCTCAACAGAATAATCGTCGCCGGCTCCTAAACGCTCTTGAAGCGCGTGGCTCAAGGCCGCGCTAATTTGCGGATATTTGACCAGCAGGCTGTCAAAGTCGGTGCGGTAGAGACACCACAGGTTGGTATCGGAAACGGCGTGGGCGGTGAAGGAGCGCGTTTTGCCGGTTAGCAAGGCGGTTTCACCAAAGTAGTCGCTGTTGGTTAAGCGGCCTTGCAGTTGGCTGGGCCGGCCGGGTGTTTCGGCAATAATATCAATCGAACCGGAATCGACGATATACATCGCGTCGCCGGGGTCGCTCTGGCTGAAAATAATTTCGCCGGCCGGTACGTAGCGCAGCAGCAGTAATCGAACCACATCGCTGAGCGCCTGACCGGTGAGTTCGCTAAACAGCGGAATACGACGCAATACCGCTTCAGCGTAGGATTGGTCAGACGCGCTGAGACGTGAGCGCAGATTTCGGGTGAGATTGGTTTTAACTGAGGGCGATACTTCGGTCAGCGTCGTCAGGTCGGCCGGGCTAAGCTGCCAGACCACCACCTCATTGGCGGCCTGCGCCGTGTTAGAATGGGGTTTGCCGGAAACAGCCGCCATTTCACCAAAGGTGTCATCAACGATCAGTTCGGTGTAATCATCATCGTGATCGCCCAGCAGCCGGACCGCACCGCGCTCGATGATGAAAAGGCCGGTCGGTCGGTCGCCGCTGCGAAAGATGGTTTGATTGGCCGAGTAGCGCTGCGGGGTTAAATAGCGGGCCACCAATTCCTGTTCCCGGGCCGACAAATCCTGAAGGAAGGGGACATGCCCCAAACGATCGGCCAGCAGGGGGCGGAATTGAACAATGCCCCGGCCAAAGGCCAGCCCCAGGTTTAAGCCCAGGTCGCGGCGGTCCTCAAGCAAGCGAGCCAACGATTCCTGGTCTAAAACCCACACTTCCACCCGCCCGGAAGCTTTAGCGGTCATGGTGTAAGCGCGGCCAAGGAAAAAGTCGGTTTCGCCAATCAGGCTGCCCGCCCCAAGGCTGGCCACGACATTATCGCCGTTTTGACCAAAAAGTTTAACCCAACCTTCTTTGATCAGGTAGAGCGCGTCGCTATCGGTTCCTTGCATGAAAATGGTGCTGTTGGCGTCGTAGCTTTCCAGCCGCATGCGTTTGCCGATGGCGCGCTGCTCATCTTCGGTTAGCTCTCCAAAAAGAGGGGTATTTTTTATAAAGTTCTCTTTCAAGGCAAATCCTTCAACATCGACTTCAGGCATCAAGAGCGAATTTGGCTAAAAGACCCATGTGGGTTCCCAATCTTTTAGCGCTGACAGGTGAGGAGCCTTAAGTCGGACTAAACAATATTACCATTGCACCAGGGCGGAAAACACCTGGGAAGTCAGTTGACCCCACGCTGAAACACCACCTGCCACGAGGGCTTGACCTCGTCCGGTAAACCGGGGCAGAGGGTGGGATCATCGATACTCACTTCCGGGACGGCGCTCTCAAACCCGGCGCCTAACAATTTTATTTGATAAAGTTCACCCGGTTCCATTTGAAAATCAGCATAGCCGGGATCGATGTCCGGTTTAAACCCGGTGAAAAACGTATCTTGCCCGCCGGACCAGATGACCTCAATTTCGACGCCGGGCAGACCTGCCCCGAGTCTATCACGCACATAAACTCTAAGCAAACCGCCGTCCCCGGAATCGTCGCATAAAACGGTCGATTGCGCCACACCGAAAGGCGAATTAGGGCCGGGTGTCGGTGTGTTGGTGGCGGTAGGCGTGCGGCTGGCCGTGGCGGTGGGGGTGGCGGATGGTGTGCGCGTTACAGTTGGGGTTCGAGTCGGTAAGCGCGTAACGGTTGGGGTGGGTGTGGTGGTATCGGTGGGAATGGGGGTGGCCGGCGTGGGCGTCGATGTGGGGCGCGGCGTTGGGGTCGGGATGAGGGTGGGAGTCCGGGTCGGTTCAGGGGTTGGAGTCACCACGAAGGCCAGCATTTGGCTCGATGTTTGGCCTAACGCCATCGATAAGCCCACCAGCGGGTTAATATCGCGCAGGTCCGTTTCGCGCTCAATGTATGTTTCGGTCAGGTCGGCAACGGCCTCCTCAACATCCGGTCGGCCTAGCGTGGCCAGCCTAGCTCTGGCGCGTTCTTCATTATGATCGTGAGCATACGCCAGCGCAATCAAATAGATATAGAAGGTTTGATCTTCCGCCCGCAGTTGCGATGGATCAACCGGGGCCGGGCGCGGATCAAGGACCCAGCCGTAGGGTAGTGACAGGGCCAACCCCACGGCAAAGCCAAAAAGAAAGCCGCCTAACCACCATTTAATTTCACCTCGTCGGGCAATGGCTTTTCGGCGAGGCCGCGAGGCGTTCTGGCGTTTGGGCGTTGCCCCTTGTTCTTCGCTTGTTAAATGTGCGTCATCTTCGGAACCATCGCCAGCCTTGGTCAGGCTATCGCGATTGATGTTCGAGTAAATGAGTTTGCGCTTACGTTTATTTGTCGATGAGTCGCCTGTTGGTTTGTCCTGGCTCATCCATCACAACCAATCACCTAGTAAGTCTTCTGGAAGGTCACGTTGTAAGCGTAGTGACCTCGACACAGTTGGTTGTGGCCTTTGCGAGCCACGCAATCGGCTATGTCTAGGCAGTAGTTGGCTTGAACTAACCATTCGTCAGGAATGTCCTCATCCCAGGAACTCAGTTTGGGCGTCACTTCACTGGTGGCCGGCGAACCATCCACTTTCTTGGTGACTTCCAGCGAAAAGCCGTTGTCCCATAGGTCATACTCCAGCTTACCCGGCCCTTTTTCACCGCTAACATGAGGGGGAACAACGCGGAACGTGTCTTCAACCGTGGCCCCATCGATCGGGTTGCCGTTGACATCGACCACGTTGACATAGATTTGGTGGGCGCCAGGGCAGCTATTATAAACAGGATTGGGAATGAGGTAAGCTTCTTTAACCACAAAATCGACCGGTGGTTGGGTGGGTTCCGGGGTGGCTGTCGGTTCAGGGGTATCGGTGGGTGGAGCCGGGGGGTTGGTGGGCAGCGGAATAGGTGTCTCGGTCGGTACCGGTTCGGGCGTAGGCGTATCGGTAGCGGTGGGTTCGGGTGTATCGGTGGGCGAATCTTCAGCCGCAGCCACTTCGACGGCCGCCATTTCTTCAGCCACGACCTCCTCGGCGACCATAGTGGGCGTGTCCGTGGGAATGGGTGTATCGGTCGGAATAGGGGTTGGCGTGGCCAGAGCCAGGGCCATCGACTCGGTGCTGACGCCCAAGGCGCTGGCCAGAACAAACAGATGTTGGGTGTTGGGGTCATCGGCGCCCGCGTTTTCTTGAATGTAGCGGTCGGCCATGAAGGAGATGTATTGATTGGTGTTGGGCAGATTGAGGTCTGCCAACTGCTGCTGAGCCGTGGCCAGATCATTCGTTTCCGCATATTCAGCGGCGATGTTGATTATTTCGGCTTCGGCCGTTTCGGGATCGATTGGCCCGCTGGCCGAGGTCGCGGCGCTGAGGCCAAAACCCACAAACACGCTGGCGATCGCCAAAGCCAGGCAAGACAGCGGCACGACCAAAATAACGACGATCAGGAGTATTTTTGCATTCAACTTATTATTCATAAAAATAACCGTATCTATTTAGGTGACTGGCACTTTTTTTCAAATTGAGGCCGTTGGGTAGCATACAGCAATGCAATTACGGCGATTAAGTGCCAGTCACCTGGTCTGCTAACAATAACCTACTTACCACGTTCTTTGAAAGACAACTTCCCAGGAATAATGCCCCCAGCAGAGGGAGTTATTGCCAACCCCAAACACGCCGCTGTTCCATAGCGTGTTGCACGTACCCTCGTCCGGGCAATAACCGGCTTCGATCAGCCGAGGAATACCAATTTTCCAGTCATCGGAACTGAGGAGGTCGGTCACTTCGCTGGTGACTTCGCGCCCGGCGCTGGGGTCGCTTTTAACCATCACATAGTACCCCCCATCTTTATAGAGGTCATACTCGGCTCGACCGGGTCGATCATCGCCTTTGTGGCCGGTGGCCGGGCCGGGGTTATTCCAAAGATCGCCCATCTGCACCCCTTTGAGGGGATTGCCGTTGGCATCGATGACATCGATGAAGATGTTGTGGTTGCCGGCGCAGCCGCCGTTTTCATCTTTGGTCATCAGCCGTTCTTTGACGATCACAAAATCGTATTGCGACTCCGGTGTGGGCGTGGCTTCAGGGGTTGGTGTCTCGGTAGGAGGCGCTGGTGGATCGGTAGGGAGAGGGGCCGGCTCTGGGGTGTCGGTAGGCAGCGGTAAATCGACCGCCGCGGCGGCGACTTCCTGAACCTCAACCTCATCCACCGCGGCCTCTTCCGTTGTTTCTACCTGAGGCGGCACAGTGGGCGTCGGTGTATCGACAACGCGCGTATTGGTGGGTGTAGGAGAGGGGGTTGGGGTATCAGTAGGGGTGAAAGTAGCTGTCGGCGGCGACACATAAGCGACCATCGACACCGTACTGACGCCTAGCGCTTTGGCCAGAAAAACGACATTTTTGATATCGTCATCAACCGCGCCACGATTGGTACGGATCATCTCTTCAGCCACCAGTGAAACATACTGAGTGGGGTTTGGTACTTCCAGCCGGGTCAAAATCTCTTTGGCCCGGTCGATATCCTCATTCTCGGCATAATCCGCCGCGGCCATAATGACAATCTCTTGCGCGTACTCTTCCGACATATCCGAGACCCGCGCGTTCACAAAGCGGGTGGGTGATAGATACCAGGTAACGAACAACCCC
>JAGRCC010000502.1 GCA_020433785.1 Anaerolineae bacterium | reverse complement strand
AGCAAGGATGAAACGGTGGAGATTGCCCAAAAACTGGGGTTGAAGACGATCATCCACGTGCAGAATCGGGGGTACGGCGGCAACCAGAAAACCAGCTATCTGGAGGCGCTGAAGGATGGGGCCGAGATTGTGATTATGCTTCATCCCGATAACCAGTACGACGCCACCAAAATTCCGGCGCTGATCGAACCGATCCGGCGGGGTGAATTCGATATGATGATCGGCTCGCGCTTTTTGGGCAAGGATACGCTTGAAGGGGGAATGCCGCTGTACAAATTCATCGGCAACCGCTTTTTGACCTGGGCCGAAAACCTGGTGTTGGGGCAAAACCTCAGCGAGTACCACTCCGGCTTCCGGGCTTACAGCCGCCGCTTTCTCACCACCATCCCCTTTCTGCTCAACTCCGACGATTTTGTGTTCGACAGCGAAGTTTTGGCTCAAGCCACCGCCTTCAACTTCAAAATCGGTGAAATCGCCGTGCCCACCCGCTATTTCGAAGAGGCGTCGTCGATTAACTTCAAACGGAGTGTGGTCTACGGCGTGGGCACCTTGGGGACGCTGGTTAAATTTTGGCTGTTCAAGCTGGGTTGGTCGAAGAGTCCGCAATTTAGCCGGACGCTGCCCGAAGTGATGAGCCGCTATCACTGGGCCGAAATCGAGGAGGCCACGTCGTGACCGGGGAACGGCATCGGGTTTTCTTGGCCCTGGGCACCAATTTAGGCGAGCGGGAGGCGAACTTGCGGGCGGCGCTGGCTCAGTTGGCCCCGCAGGTCGAAGTGACCGCCGTGTCCCGGCTGTACGAAACCGCTCCGGCTTACGTGTTCGATCAACCGAATTTTCTCAATATCGCACTAGAGGGGCAGACCGACCTGTCGCCGGAGGCTTTGCTCAATTATTTGAAGGAGTTGGAGGACCAACTCGGTCGGGAGAAATCGCGCCGCTACGGGCCACGTCTGATCGATTTAGATATCCTTTTCTTCGATGCCATCACGCTGGATTCCCCCCGGCTAACCATTCCCCACCCCCGTTTGGCCGAACGCGTGTTTGTACTGCGCCCGCTGGCCGACATCGCGCCGGACTTAGTCCATCCCGTTTTGCAGCAGTCGATCCGGGCGTTGGCGGCGGCGCTCCCGGCGGATGACGGGATATTGTCGGTCAGGCCGTGGTCGCCGTTTCAGGCCGGCGACGCCGCACGATAGCATCGGTCATTTTGGCGATGCGGCTCATGGCTTTAACCTGATGGACCCGAATGAGGTCAGCGCCCCGGTCGATGCCGATGCTGACGGCGGCTCCGGTGCCTTCGACCCGATCCTCCGGCGGTAAATCGAGGGTGTAGCCGATGAAAGATTTGTTCGATGGGCCGAGCAGAATGGGATAACCCAGCGATTTGAAGAAGTCGAGGTTATCGAGCAGGGTTAGGTTTTGCTCGACCGTCTTGCCAAAGCCGATGCCGGGATCGATGATGATCTGCTCGTCGGCGATACCGGCCGCGTGGGCCAGGTCAATACTGATTTTTAGCTCATCGGCCACGTCTTGCAGCAGGTTTTCGTATTTAGCGCCGATGTAGCGACCGCCCAACTTGGCTTCCTGAACCGCGTTGCGCGGATTGCTGCGATTATGCATCACCACCACGGGGACCTGGCGTTCGGCGCACAGCGCGGCCATGGCGGCGTCCATGCGCAGCCCCCAAACATCGTTGACCAGGCTAGCGCCGGCATCGAGGGCGGCAGCGGCCACATCAGCTTTGTAGGTATCGATCGACAGCGGTAGATCGACCGCCTGAGCCAGCGCCCTGATGACCGGCACGACGCGCTTCAGTTCTTCGTCGGCCTCAACCGGGTCTGCGCCGGGGCGAGTGCTCTCGCCGCCGATGTCGAGCAGGTGCGCGCCCTCGGCGGCAAAGCGGACCCCTTGTTCCACTGCTTGGCGAACCCAATCATTGCTGCGTATTAGGCCGTCACCGGAGAAGCTGTCGGGCGTGGCGTTGATAATGCCCATAACAAAGGTTTGGCTGCCCCACTGTAAGGTGGTCGAGCCGAGTTGTAAAGGTTTCATACATTCCCCTGAGGTTTATCGAATGGATAAGGGCAGGAAGGTCTGGAAAGCGATCTGGTAAGAACTGACATCATTCATGAACTCTTCGGCAGCGCCGTCCCAACCGCCCACGGCATAGATGGCATTGCCGGCGATGGTCAACCCCATGTTGCGCCACTGGCTGGTTGACGGCGTTTCAAAAGGCGTCCAGCTATCGGTGACCGGATAATATTCTTCACTGGTGGTTAGATCGTGGTCCCAACCACCGCCGACGGCGTACAGGATGCCATTGTGGCTGACTAACCCCAGCCCGCCGCGTTTTTCGTTAAGCCGAGCCTTCGGGGTCCATTGGCCAGAGGTCGGGTCAAAGGTGTAGGTCGTGTCGAACTCGGCCTGACCGTCGTAGCCGCCGGCGATGTAAATCGTGTCATCTAATACAGTAGCTCCCAAGTGCCCCAGAGGCTGAGGTAACGTGTATTTTGATGTCGTCCAGCTATCCTTAGCCGGCGAGTAGACAAAAATCGAGTCTTCGAAGGCCTGGCCGTTCCACCCGCCAAAAAGGTAGAGTTTATTCTGAAAAGCGACTAACCCGTAGGCACAACGCGGTTTGGGTAATGGCTGTCCTTCGGACCAACTATCATCGGCCGGGTTGTAAATTTCGAGTACATCGAGTGCTGTGCCTTCGTGGGTGCAGCCGCCGGGAACGTAGATGCGGTCGTCGAGTACCTCAGCGGTGATGTTGGCTGCGGCGGTCGGTTTGTTATTGCCCTCGACCCACTCCCTGGCGCCGGTGTTATAAATCTCCATCGAGCGGGTGGCGGTGTTGTTCTCTTTAACCCCGCCAATGGCATACAGTTTATCATTTAGGCTGACCAGAGCCAAACCGGCTCGGCCGCCATCCATCGAGGGATGAGGCGTCCAATGCTTTATATCGGAGGTGGTGAGCGGCAAGGTAGGGGTAGCCACCGGCTTGTAGATGACCGGCGGAAGCGTAGCCAGGGTGTATCTGTTCTGAGGCAGCCAGGGGATGGCCACCACCAGGGCGGCTACCAGAACTGCCATTAAGAAGTAGATCTGCTGCCACTGCGGCAGCACAAGCGATGGATTGGGATCGAGAAGATAGGTTTTGGTCGGCGTGGCCTCAATCTCGTCGTTGGAGGCCGGCGCGCCGTTATCGGTGACGGTGACCAGCCCTTCTTGAATGGCCCGCACACTGGCCTCGGTGCGTGATTGAACCTCTAACTTCCCAAAAATATTACGGACGTGAACTTTGACCGTGTTGAGACTGATGACCAATTTTTGGGCAATCTCTTGATTGCTGGCGCCGCTAACCACCAGCTCTAACACCTGGAGTTCTCGTCTGCTTAGCTGAATTTTATCCTGTTCGATGGCCACACGAATAACCTGTTATTTGCTACCACTTATTACCGGTTCATTTAAATTATGGCATGGATTGATAGGCAAGGCAAGAGGAAAATTTGCTTATTTTGAGGGGGCCGATTGGCCCAATTCGCCTATGTCTTGTAAATTTATTTGAAACTTGACGAAATACTGAGGCTACTTTACAATATCTAGTTGTTTAAACCACAAGAAATTTTAGGCGATCAGAGGGATTTTGGACCTGTTTAGGGTCTCAATGGTATTGGATTTTACTAGCATACCGGGTTGAGCTTATGTTTGAGAGTCTGCAAGATAAACTTCAAGGTGTTTTTGACCAATTAAACCGGCGAGGTCGACTGACCGAGGCCGATGTCAACGCCGCTCTGCGGGAAGTGCGCATGGCTTTGCTGGAAGCGGATGTAAATTTTAAGGTTGTAAAAGAATTCGTCAGCCAAATTCGCGAGCGGACGGTGGGGATTGAGCTGAGCAAAAATATTACGCCCGGCCAGCAGGTGGTCAAAATTGTTCACGAACAACTTTTAGACACGCTGGGCGAATCGGCGCCGCTGGATTTGGGCGGAAAATCGCCCCACATCATTATGTTGGTGGGGTTGCAAGGGTCGGGGAAAACGACCACGGCGGCTAAATTAGCGCTCCACCTGCGTAAGTCAAAACATAGCCCATTGTTGGTGGCCGCCGATACCCGCCGCCCGGCGGCGATTGAGCAGTTGAAAGTGTTGGGTCGCCAGTTAGATATCCCGGTTTATTCGGAGGATTCATCGGTGCCGCCGCCCGACATTTGCGCGAATGCCATCAAAGTGGCCAAATCCGGGGCGAGGAATATCGTTATTTTGGATACCGCGGGCCGGTTACAAATCGACGAAGCGTTGATGGAGGAACTGGCCCAAATCAAGGCCCGAACTGAACCGAAAGAGATTCTGCTGGTGGCCGATGCGATGACCGGGCA
>JAGRCC010000501.1 GCA_020433785.1 Anaerolineae bacterium | reverse complement strand
TCGGATTGAGGCTACATTTGCCAACTGATGTCTCTCCGAGTTGCCTCGCCCCTCCCGGTCGCCGCGTCGAAAAGTTCTGTTTTCAGTATAGTTTGCGTTTGGCCAGCCTAATTGAGCCCGCAATGATCGCCTGAAGCCATATTGATCGAATTGTCATCATAACAAACAGCAGCCATTTTATCTCAGCTTAGTTAACGGGAGACCTTTGGCTGCTTGATTTTTATTAAATGCATAAAAGGACCGTCCGTGCAAAAATTATCTCGACCATCCACAATCAACGCGCTCATAGACAACCCGTACACCTTATGCTATACTGAATATTGTCCATACGACCCTTCACATCCAATTTCATCGCTACATTTTAATTGACCCAATCAACTCGATAGGAGACCTAGTTTAGTGATACATTCAACTATTGAGAAAGATTTAGATTTTGCCAAGCCCACAACTCAACTTAACGCCTTCATTGTTACTGCTGACAAGCATATTCAAGCAGTCATCAAACAGGCGCTTAACGAAACCACGACCGCTCAATTCAACGTAGCTTGGGCAACAACTTACAATGCAGGGATGAATCACCTGGCTCACAATCACTACGATATCTGCCTAATTGACTACGATTTGGGCTTGCAGACCGGCATCGAACTGCTCCACGATGCTGCTCACAACGGCTGGCAAGTTTCGGCGATTATGTTGTTCGACAAGGTCGATCAGCCGCTGTTTCATGAAGCAGAACAAGCCGGCGCGCTTGACTGTTTGGCCAAAGATCAATTAGGCCCTCAACTTATCGAACGAGCAATTCAGTGGGCCTTGGCGCATCATCACGACCAGCGTTTGTGCGAGCACTACGCCGAATTGGAACAGCGCTACTCAGAGCAAGCCGCCGAATTGGCTCAACTTAAATCTATTTCTCAAGATGAACTGACCCGACGGCGACAGTTGGAACGCCACGTTGAAGACTCGTTGTCGCGGCGAGCCAGACAGGTGCAAACTAGCACCGAAATTGCTCAGAAAATTGCCAATACGCCCAAACTGGATGAGCTATTTCGCCAGATTGTGAATCTCGTTCAGCAGCAGTTCGGCTATTACCATGCTCACGTCTATACCGTTGAAGGTGACTATCTAGTTATGCAGGAGGGCACCGGCAATGTAGGACAAATGATGAAAGCTGTCAATCATAAAATCCCATTGTCTACGCCCAAAAGCCTTATTGCCCGAGCGGCCAAAACCGGCCAACCTGTTCTTATCGCCGATGTCACAAAAGAACCCAGCTGGTTACCCAACAGTTTGCTACCCGAAACCAAAGCCGAAATTGCCGTTCCGATTAAATTGGGCGAAGTTGTGTTAGGCGTTTTGGATGTGCAGAATGATACCGTCGGCAGTCTTGACGCGGAAGATCAAATTTTGCTTATGGGCTTATGTGGTCAAATTGCTGTCGCCATCAATAACCGACGGCTTGAAGCCAGACGAGAAGAGGCGGAGGAAAATCAGCGTAAGTTAATCCAGGAGTTGGATGCTTTCGCCCATACCATCGGCTACACCCTGCGCGATCCGGTTAGCCTCATTATCGGCTATACCGAACTGCTCAAAGCTCAAGCCGGATTGCCCGATAATTTACAGGAATATCTGAATGCCATCGCCCGGAACGGTTTAAAGATGAGCCACATCATCGATGAACTCCAAGTTTTAACCGGCGTGCGTCGATCCAGAATTATTCCCAAACCGCTCAGCATGCTGCGCATTGTAGCCGAAGTGCAGCAGCGCTTAGCCCACTTAATCCAAGAGTACGAGGCCAAAGTGGTCGTTTCAGAATACTGGCCCCCAGCCTTAGGTCACAAACCCTGGGTAGAGGAAGTCTTGGCCTATTATTTAAGCAATGCCATCAAATACGGTGGGCAGCCGCCACGGGTCCACATTGGGGCCACGGCCCAGTCTGATGGCATGGTTCGTTTTTGGGTAAGAGACAACGGTCCCGGCTTTACCCTCGAAGAACAGGCTCAACTGTTCACGGAATTCGCTCATCTCAGCCAGAGGCGGGTTACAGAATATAGTTTAGGGTTGTCTATTGTTAAGCGCATTGTGACCAAGCTGGGGGGTCAGGTAGGCGTAGAAAGCGACGGTATTGCGGGCGAGGGTAGTATTTTCACCTTCACCCTGCCACGAGCCTAACAACACTTCAAACATCAGGAGAAATTGTGAACCAGAGAATAGCAGTGGCCCTTATTCACGGCGTAGGCAACCAAGGCCCCGAATTTGCCGACGCTATGACATCCGAACTCTATGAAGCCTTTGCCGCCCTTTTGCCGGCCGGCGACAAATCAGTTCACGACAAAATTACAATTAGACCCGTTTACTGGGCGGATGTTTTGGCCCGCAAAGAGCGGATTCTATGGAATATTTTGAAGCATGAAGATGGCCTGGCTTTAAACACCCTTCGTAATTTCATGATGAACTTTGTCGGCGACGCCACCGCCTACCAACCTGGCCGGAGTCGCCGCGAAATTTACGAACGGATTCATACGCGCATCGCCGGCGTATTGCACGAACTGGCCGAAGAGGCCGGCCCGGAGGCCCCGCTGTGTGTCATCGGCCATAGTCTGGGCACGGTGATTACCCACAATTTTTTCTTCGATCTGGGAGAGATCCTGGCCGAAACCCCGGAACAGCTTAGCAGTTTATCTCCATGTGAAACCGGCCAAACGTTGGCCCTTTTTTACACCATGGGCAGCCCCTTGGCCTTGTGGAGTATGCGGTATGATAACTACATTCCTATTCCGTTTCCCGGCGCTCTGCTGGCCGAACGTTATCCCCAACTCAAACCTGAATGGATCAATTACTATGATAAGGATGACGTGCTGGCCTATCCCATCCGCGCGATTAGCCGGGGGCATTTCCAACTGGCTAAGGCCGGACTGTTGAAAGATGTGCAAGTAAACGTGGGCAACTTATTTCGCAGTTGGAATCCGTTATCTCATATGGGTTATTGGCAAGATAAAGATGTGGTTAAACCGGTGGCCCGGTCGTTGTTTGAGGCCTGGCAGGCGGCTAATGTACCGGTAGAAAAACTTTAGCAGTCGTTTTAAAAGATTGGTTCAGTCTAAAAATAGCCTAATATTGGGCTAAGATGGAACTATTTCGACCTCGTTCCAGGCTAATAGACTGAACCAATCTTATATCAATCAGTGACAGTCACCTATGTGAATGCCGCTTACTCCTCGTGAATATTGACAATCTCCTGCTCAGGTATCTGACTTAATATTTCTCGAACCTGCTCAACCGTAACTTCCGGAATTTTAAGGACCATATCATAATAGCCGGGTTGGCGCGGCGTCGGGAAACTGCCGATGCCCATTACCCCTAAATCGTGTTGAGCCAGGGCCGCTGTTAGCGTCGCAAATTGCCCTTTTTTATTGGGCATGCGCATGGTTACTCGCACCCCCTTAGTCGGCAACCCCAGCATTTCCTGCAAGCTGCGTAACAAATCGATTTCGGACAGAATCCCCACAACCACATCTTCATCAAGTACAGGTAAACAACCAATTTTGTGTTCGGTCATAACCCGAGCCGCTTGTTCAACCGTTTTACTAGCGTCAATCGTATAAACTTCCCCTGCTTTTAGACTGAGCATAATCTTCTGGACGGTGAGGTTAGATAGATACCGCGTAATTTCCCAAACACTCAAACTAGCCATTGTATCGGGCTTCAACGCAAAGCGCTGACGAGTTACCAGTCCAACCAATTTCTTCCCATCTGCCACAACCGGCAGGTGGCGAATTAAGTTTTCCGTCATAATGTGCTCTGCTTCAGCGGCAGACATTTCCGGCGGGACCATAATCGGGTGGCGAGTCATAACATCTTTTACTAGCATAATCAAACAGCCCTCTCTTTAGTTTGAATAACCGGCTCAAAGGTGAGCAGGGTTTCTCGGGGAATATGACAGAAAATGCGATGGCCTCGCTCGTCTTCTTGCCACGGCGGCGTTTCCGTCTCGCAAATTTTGCCGCCGTCCGGCAGTAAATGCCGGCGCGGACAGCGCGTGTTAAAGCGGCAGCCCGACGGCGGGCTGATAGCGCTAGGCACGGATCCTTCCAGGCGGATCCGTTTCTGTTTGGCCGATGGGTCAGGAATGGGGACAGCCGAAAGCAGGGCTTCAGTATAAGGATGGTACGGCAGGGCATAGATAGCATCAGCCGGGCCGAGCTCCATAATTTGGCCTAAATACATTACCGCCACGTAATCCGAGAAAAAGCGGACCACACTTAAATCGTGAGCAATAAAAATCATGGTGGTCCCGTACTCGGCCTGCACTTCCAACAACAGGTTAAGCACGGCGGCCTGCACCGACACATCCAGCGCGCTCACCGGCTCGTCGCACAGCACTAGATCGGGCCGGCTGGCTAGAGCGCGGGCAATCCCCACCCGCTGCTTTTCGCCGCCGCTGAGTTGGCGAGGCAGCCGGTCGAAATAGTTAGCCCCCAGACGCATTAAATTCAGCAGCTTGATAACTTCACTGCGCACCTGGTTTTTCGGCACGGTCGCAAACCGCAGCATCGGCCGGGCAATCTGCTGCCCAACGGTGTAGGAGGGATTCATGGTCGAGTCGGGGTTTTGGAAAACCATCTGTAATTCTTGAATCAACTGCTCAGTGCGGGTGGTTAAATCGCCGGTAATGTCCAGACCCAAAAATTCGGCCTTGCCGGACGTGCTGTCTTCCAAACCGATGATGGTCTTAATCAAGGTACTTTTGCCGCAGCCCGATTCGCCGACAATACCCAACGTTTTGCCTTTAGGCACATTGAAGCTGGCATTTTCAACCGCCTTCACATAGCGCGGTTCGCTCATGCCAAACACATCTTTCAAGGAACTACCCTGCACTTCATAATACTTCTTCAGATCGTTAACTTGAATGATGTATTCTTCTTCGCCTCCATTCTGCCTAATCTTGGGCGGCAGAAGATCATCGGACGGCTGCCATTGGGCCGGGTCGATCTCTTCGGCAAAGTGACAGCGCACTTGAACGCCGTTAGCCAACGTCCGCAGTTCGGGCCGCTCCTCACGGCAGCGATCACGGAAGTAATCACAGCGCGGGCCGTAGACACAACCAGGCGGACGATTGTTGGGCGGGGGAACACGCCCGCGAATGGGGTAGAGGATACTGCTGGCTTTGTCGGAGCCGAGTTTAGGAACGCAGCGAATCAATCCCTGAGTATAGGGATGCTGCGGATTTTTGTAGATATCTTCGGTTGAAGCCACCTCGACCATTTCGCCGGCGTACATCACCCCCACTTTATTACAAACGCGGGCAACCACACCCAGATTGTGGCTAATAAACAAAATACCGGTGTCAAAATCGCGGCGTAGTTCGGCAATCAGATCGAGCACCGCTGCTTCAACGGTCACGTCGAGCGCCGTCGTAGGCTCGTCCATAATCAGTAAGGCCGGGTTGTTGAGCAGCGCCATCGCGATGACTACCCGCTGCTGCTGCCCTCCGGAAATTTGGTGGGGAAAACGATTCATCACGTTGGCGGCGTCGGGCATGTAAACCCGTTCCAGCATAGAGATACAGCGTTGTTCGGCCTCTTTGTCGCTCAAGCCCCGGTGGACAGTCAGCACCTCTTTCATTTGATCACCCAGTCGCATCGAGGGGTTGAGCGCTTGCATCGGGTCTTGATAAACCATGGCAATCTGGTCACCACGCAGCCGGCGTAACTCCTCGCTGCTTCTACCGACTAACTCCTGGCCCAGAAATTTGATGCCCCCCCGTTTCACATAACCATTAGCGCCCAAAAAGTTGAGAATGGCCCAAGTGACCGTACTCTTACCACAGCCGGACTCGCCGACAATACCGTGGGCTTCACCGCGCTGAATATCAAAGGTGACATCCTGCACGGCTTCAATTTCACCGCCTCTAATTTTATAAGCAACGGCCAAATCCTCGACGCTTAGTACCGGACCGCCCGGAATTTTTCCATTTGTTCTGGCCATATCATCTCCTCTACTTTTGATAGCGTGTTAATTCTTCACGTAAACCATCGGCAAACAAATTCAACCCAATGACCAGCGAAGCAATGGCCAGGGATGGCCAGATTACGGCCCATTGGTTTGTAAAAATGTTCTTGCGCGCCTCATTAACCATCGTCCCCCAATCAGGGTCGGGTGGCGGCAGACCGATGCCCAAGAAGCCCAGTGTACCGATGGCAAAGATGGCATAGCCCACGCGCAGCATCGAATCAACCAGCAGTGGCCCGCGTGCGTTAGGTAAAATCTCGACAAACATGATGTACCACGCACTTTCACCGCGTGTCTCGGCGGCCCGAATGTAGTCACGGGTTTTGATATCGAGCGCCAAACTACGCACCAAACGGGCGACCCCTGGCGCGCCTGTGACGGTAATCGCCAAGATGACCACCAGATCACCCTGGCCCAAGGCCGCAATAACCACCAGATAAAGTACGATGACCGGAAACGCAATCAACGCGTCAAGAAATTGCATCGTCACCTGATCCCACCAACCGCCGCGATAACCGGCATTGAGGCCCAAAAATGATCCCACCAACACCGAGCCGATAACGCCCCAAATGGCCACGCCAATGGGAAAAACCAATCCACCCCAAGGCAGCCGGGTTTTAAGCAGAATAACCTGGGTTCCTACCATTAACCGCGATAGAACGTCGCGGCCCAGGTGATCGGTGCCTAACCAATTGGTACTGTTGGGCGGTAGATTTTGAGCGAAGTCTGAAGCATTAGGCGGATAGGGGGTCCAGACGAGAGAAATCAGCCCCAAGACCACCCAGAAGAGAACCAGAGCCATGCCCACCGTCGCAATCCGTGACTCGAAAATAATCGAGAGGCTCTTCCACAGTTTGGCCCAGCGCGATGGACCTTGTACGGGAACTGCGCCTGCAGTTGGTTGTGCTACTGCCATATCTTTCTCCTTCTCATACTTGGTTGGATGGTTGGTTAGATAGTTAAGTCGTTGATTTAGTTGATTCGTACAGTAGAACAAATCGCTGATTTGTTCTGTTTGGCAACCTGGCGATGTTAGGCGTATCGAATACGGGGGTTAAGGAAGGTATACGCCAAATCACCAATAATGCGGGTCAGCACGGCAATGATAACCGTCACCATCGCCGCGGCCTCAACCGCGTTGACATCACCGAAGATGGCCGCATCATAAATATATTTACCCAAGCCCGGATAGCCGAAAATGGCTTCAACGACCACGACCCCACCAATCAGCCAATTGACGTGCAGCATGATAATCGTGATTGGCGCCATTAGGGCGTTTCGAACGGCATGCCGAATGACCACCCGCCAATAAGGCATTCCCTTTAGAATGGCCGTCCGAATATAAGGCGACCCCATGACTTCGACCATACTGGCTCGCGTCATACGGATGACGTAACCTAGCTCTACAGCCGTTAAGGTCATTACCGGCAGGGCCAGTAACAGCGGATTCTCAAAAACGGCATCGGCGCTGGTAAAGATCGCCACAGCCGGCAGCCATTGCAGCCAGATGCCAAAGATCATGATCAAGAAGATACCGGTCACAAACTCAGGCGTGGCGGTGGCGCCTAAGCTGGTCACCGAAATAAACCGGTCGATCGGACGGCCTTCGTTAATCCCGGCGATGATGCCAAACACCAGGGCCAAGGGCATCACGACCAGAAACGCCACGCCAGCCAAAACGAGGGTATTACGCACCCGGGGCCACAATGTTAACGACACCGGACGACCATATTGCAGTGATCTACCGGCATCCCCCCGGATGAGTCCCCTACGCAAAGGAATGTAATCTTGCGGACCGTCGCCTTCTTTACGCAGCCCGGCCTTGGTCAAAACCCAGACTTCGGCTCCTTCGCCTCGCACCCATTTCACCGCGTTGTTCTTGTCGTCTACCCCCCAAAAGCTTTCCTGCCCATTCGCATCAACGGCCCAAATGGCGTCAGCCGGGCTGGCTACGGTTGAACCATCTTCCTGCCGGGTCAATTTTAATAACTGACCATCCTCCAGTGACCAGCGGACCAGTTGACCATCGACATCGGCCCACCACGTATCCTCACCGGTTTGCGGATTTTCCACAGTGACTAAATCGAGGCCAACCTGTCGCTCAGCACGCCATTCATTACCAATCAACCAATCGATATAGCGCAGGTAGACCGGATCATCCAACCCCAACTGATTACGATAAGAGGCCCGCTGCTCTGGAGTCGAAAAGACCCCTAATATTTTCACCGTTATATCGCCGCTGCCGGCTTCCAACAGCAGGAATAAGGCCACAGATACGATGAGCAAGGTAATAACGGTTGAAACTAAACTCCGTATGATAAATCGAGCCATAACGTTTCTCCTTGAGGTCGTCAAACCATTACTGGATACATATGATTGAACACCCGCTGCGGGTGGCGTAGTGCTTGGTTGTTATCGTAAAATGCAGCGAACCGCATCTCAGATGACTGAGGTAACAGGGGCAGATATTATAAAGTAACGGCTTGCCGATTTGCCGCAAGCCGTTACTTTGTTCATCTAATTAAGCATCATCTTTCCAAACCTCATACATGAGGTCATAGGCCGTGGGGTGGGCCTCAATATTTTGGAATTTGGAACTGGTGATATTCCATATTCTCTTCCAGAAGCTATTGCCGATAGGCCCTCGCTCTTGCATAATGTCCTCGATCTGACACATAATTTCGCGGCGGGCTTCAACGTCCAGCGTTCCTTGCGCCTGACGTAGCAGGGTTTCGAACTCTTCATCGGACCAACGCGTTTCATTCCAGGCGCCGATAGCTTCCCCAATGTAGGCCAGGGGCAGCACCATCGTGTCCAACGGACGGTGGGTCCAGGAGGTGATCCCCAGATCAACCTCGGTCCAGCGGTCCCAGTAGCCGCTGGGATCGGTGATATCGAGTTGGATATCAAAACCGGCCGGGGCGGCCAGTTCTTTCAACGCCTGAGCCAGTTCCGGTTCTTGCTGGTCATTCTTGGTGGCTAGCGTTACCGTTAACCCATCCGGGAAACCGGCTTCAGTCAGCAGCGCCTTGGCCCCTTCCGGATCATAGGCTGGAATATCTTTGGGGCAGTAGGCCGGATGAACCGGCGCGACATGGGCATCAATCGATAAATCCCCTTCGCCAAAGTAAGCCAACTGCAATATTTTCTCTCGATCCTGGCACATCTTCAGTGCGTTACGCACTCGAACATCGGTCCAAGGTTCAACGTCAACTCGCATGCGGAGGACCAGACATTGGGCCGTACTGACCGGTCGAACCGTCAGACCGGGCACATCTTTTAGCGCCTGATAATCACTCGGGCGGGGGTCATACAAAGAGTCAACTTGTCCCGACTGCAGAGCGGCCACACCCGCATCTTTAGCAGTGGAGACGTAAACCAATTGATCCAGGTAGGGCAACGGACTGCCGTCTTCACCCATACGCCAGTAATCTTCCCGGCGTTTGAATACGGCGCGCTCGCCTTCGGCGTACTCTTCCAACAAGAAGGCGCCGGTCCCAATCGGCTGCTGGATGATATCACCCTCAAAATTGCGATGCAGCACAACGCCCGGATAATGGAACAGATCCTCCGGCACGCTAATACTCGGCGTCTGCAGATTCAGTCGAATATGATAGTCATCGACCTTTTCAACGTCTTGAATACCGCTCAGATAGGAGAGAAGCCCCAGCATGGATGAGCCGACATCCGGATTCAGCCACTCACCAAAGGTGAACATGACATCATCGGCGGTAAATGCATCGCCATTGTTAAAGGTAACGCCTTGCTTCAGGAAGAGATCCCAGGTTTTAACATCCTCACTGGCTTCCCAACGATCTAGCAAGTAGGGTCGAGTAATGTTGTCGGAGCCGGTTTCGGTCAAATATTCATTAATTTGACGAACGATATTGGCCCCTTGAACCCACGAAAGGCGGGCCGGGTGATCAAGCAGTTGAAGCTCCATAGAACTGGTCCAAGTTCCGCCGCGCTTGATCGCGCCACTGGCAGCAGCGCCTTCTTCCGTCGGGGCAGCTGCGCCGCCACTTTCGGCAGGTGGGGCAGCCGGTTGAGCCGGAGCGCCACATTGGGCGGCGATGGTCGCCGCGCCGGCCGACAATCCTAATAGAGTGGCAAACCGCATAAATTCGCGGCGGCTAATACGGCCTTGCTTTAATTTCTGGTAAGCATCTGGAATAGCCGGATGAACCTTTTCCATATACTTTTCAGAAATTCGAGGCTTCTTCATAATAAACTTTCCTCCTTGTTAATAAGCCTTTGTTGAGTAAGTCACTTTTTCGGAGAATTAACGTTTTAGCGTCAACTCTATGCTCTGTAGTAGATGTCAGGCAATAGCGATCAAATCGGGTTGATTGTCGAAGCTCACCTCCTTTATGTTTAGGATGGAGTGGCAATTCAAATCAAACTTTAAATGTGAACCATAAAGCCGCTGGAAAAAGACTCCAGACCGCCTCTCTCAATTCACATGACAAACCTATCCTAACAAAATAACTTTCAGGGGAAATATACTTTA
>JAGRCC010000500.1 GCA_020433785.1 Anaerolineae bacterium | reverse complement strand
AAATTCCTATCGAGTATCCTTCGCCGGTTACTTCTACCGGCTCGGCCTCGGTTTCGGGCTCCACGGCGGCTGAGCCGGAGTCAGCGGACTCGCTGTTGGCAGCCGGGGCTACTTCAGGTTCTGCTCCGCCACAGGCGCTTAAAACCAGCGCCATCAACAGAACTAATAAAACGAGAATTTGTTTTGTAATTTTCATCTCTTCACTTCCTTGTGTGATTTTGTATGCAACTGACCACTTGTCAGCGCGTGGGTAAAATTTAACCGTTATTTCCAACTACAATCAAAATGAAAAACTTTATACGAAAAGAATCATGCACTTTATTTCATACACATTCTCCTCCAAACAAATATCCTCATGCATAGTAAATACACCCATGCATAGTCAACAATTAGAAAGGTTGTTTAAAGAGATTGGGCATCACCATGGCCACCAGATTTAGTTATGTAGTAGATCTTTTATGTGGGTAACTTCGCAGCTTTTTGAAACACATAAGAGCCAAAAGAGGTTGGCTTGGCTGGGAAGGGGTACCCCTCTAGCTTACTACAAACGGTCAAGGATGTCCAAAAAGTTATTCGGTCTCACCCGAAGTCGATGATCCGGCTGAGGACGCCTGACCGCAAGCACCTAATACGAGTACAAATATAACAAACAGGGTAGTAAATAGGAGGGGGGTTTTGCTACTTTTCATCTCTTATTACTCCTTTGTAAAACAGTCCATGTTAACCTTAACATCATTGATGTTAAGGTTAACATGGATCGCTGATTTTGTCAAGAGGGAATTTTTTAGAAAAAGGCTTAAGCCTCGATGTGACCGGCGACTCCAAGCTAGGTGACCGTCACTTTTGGATTTTTTACTTCGCCTCAGCCTTCGCTCCTGCCCAATTTTGTTGAAAAATCGTTGGCTTTGTGGTACCTTTATAAAACCTTAACCTTGTACGGATCAGACAAAAAATCGGAGATAACCGTGACAACACGATCAGTCTTGCTGGTGGGTAGTATGCCGTTTGACAATGAAGAAGCTTGTATGCGCCGGGCGCTGACCGCGCTTGGTCCTCGATTGTTCAGCCTGCCGGATGGCGAGGTTGGGGAGAAGACGCCGGTCTTTCCCAAAGGTTTACGCAGTAGTTGGGTCAATCTGGCTTTCGAAAAGATGACGGCCGATACCGAAAATTGGCGCGTCGTGCGCGAGCCGGTGCGCGGCGCAGACGGCATGCCGGCCGATTATAACAGCTTTCAACACCTCGAAGCGCTGCATCCATTGGAAGAGATGGCGGATCGAGTTGAGTTTGGGTATGATGGCTACTTTCGGGAAAGTTACGAGATATTTAAACAGTTGCGCCAAGAATACGATCTGCCCGGCCTCAAATTTCAGATGGGTATTCCCACCGGCTCGGCGCTGGGCTTTGTCTTTGCCAGCCCGCAAGAAGGGATGCGGTACCGCGAGATGTTTAACACCGTGCTGGCCCGTGAAGCCAATGCTGCGTTACAGGCCGTCGGCGATGATGTGCTCATTCAGATCGAGGTTCCGCCGGAGCTGTTCGCCGCCTATCACTTCCCGGATATGATCGATCTGTTAGCTCTGGCTCCGATTTACGATTTGTTAAGCAAAATCGAGGCCGGCGCGCAGATTGGCATCCATCTCTGTCTGGGCGATTTCCACAACCAGGCGCTCAACCACGTCGACTCCTTAACTCCGATGGTCGACTTCTCCAACCGGCTGGTCGACGGCTGGCCGGAGCAGCATCGTTTACAGTATATCCATTACCCCTTGGCCGAGGGAGCCGTCCCCCCGACGCTGGACCCAGCTTACTATGCCCCGCTCGAGGGCGTTCATCTGCCGGAGGGCGGTCGCTTCATTGCCGGCTTTGTCCATGAAAAGCACACCTTGGCCGACAACCAAGCCCTCCTCAACACCATCGAAACGGCGCGCGGTGAGCCGGTCGATGTGGCTTGCTCGTGCGGCTTGGGCCGGCGCACCCCGGCGGCGGCGGAACAGTTGCTGGATTATATGGCTCAACTCGCCGTAGCGTGAGATGAAAATTAGAGAAGCCACAACCGCAGATTTCGAGGCGATCTGGCCCATCTTCCACGAGATCGTCTCGGTCGGTGAGACCTATCCGTATCCGCCCGACACGACACACCAGCAAGCCTATCAAATCTGGATGGAACAACCGCACAAAACTTTCGTGGTCGAAGCAGAGGAGCAAATTGTCGGGACGTACTACATCAAGAAGAACCAGCCCGGTTTAGGCTCGCACGTGTGTAACTGCGGCTATATGGTTTCGCCCGCCGCCAGAGATCGCGGGCTGGCCACGGCGATGTGTCTCCATTCGCAACAGGTGGCGGTTGAACTCGGTTATAAAGCGATGCAGTTCAATCTGGTGGTAGCTGCCAACGAGGTCGCTGTCAATCTGTGGCAGAAGCTCGGCTTTCAGGTTGTGGGGCGAGTGCCGAGAGCCTTTAATCATAAGTCGCACGGGTTTGTCGATGCGTTGGTAATGTACAAGTGGTTGGCCGGTTAACTCATTTATGCAGATCATTGACTTAACAACTGATAACGAAGATTTCATTAAACAAGCGGCCCAGTTGTTGGTTGCCGGATTTAAGACCCACTGGCCCGACGCCTGGCCGGATTTAGAGGCGGCCCGGCAGGAAGTGCAAGAGGCGATGCAGCCGGACAAGATTAGCCGCGTCGCCGTCGATGATCAAGGGCGGGTTTTAGGGTGGATTGGCGGAATCAGCGGCTATGATGGCCACGCCTGGGAATTACATCCGTTAGTGGTCCACCCGGATTTTCAAGGGCAAGGTATCGGCCAGGCATTGGTCGCTGATCTTGAACAACAGGTGCGGGAACGAGGTGGCTTGACCGTTTATTTGGGTTCGGACGATCAAGCCGATATGACGACCCTAGCCGGCACGGATTTGTATCCGAATGTCATCGACCATCTGGCCCGGATTGAGAACCTACGCCGGCATCCGTATGAGTTCTACCAAAAGCAGGGCTACGTCATCGTGGGCGTGATCCCGGACGCCAATGGCTTGGGCAAACCTGATATCCTCATGGCTAAGCGGGTAAGCTGATAGCCGGTAGCAGTTAGCAGTTAGCTGATAGCTTACGACCCAAAGAGTCCGCCGGTACCAACAAATCCACGGCCCACCAACTATCTCGCCAACTAGCCGACTACCTAAACCAACCAACACACTATCCAACCAACCAACCAACCAACCAACTAACTAACTAACTAACTAACCAACCATCTACCCATCCATTTACCAAGGAGCCGCCAAAATTCTCGCTCGCCTGAGACGTAAATCTGTTAAGGAACCGGAAGAGTCGCTGACCCTACGTTACGTCGTCCTAGCAGCGATGCTTATTCCATTGGTGGCATTGGGGCGGGTTCACGCCGGGTTGTGGCCATATGTGATTCTGGCCGGCGTCGTGATCGGGATGGGGCACTGGTATAGCTATCGCACGCTGACCAAACCAAACCAAGCCGTGCGGGCAATTATGTTTGTCGCCATTCATTTGGCGTTATGCTGGCTGTTGGTGGGCCTGGTGATCGGCGCGACCGTACCGCAGGCCCAATTTGCCGTCTTTGCCCAGGCCATTACCAGCTTCGATCTGCGCTATCGCGCCAACCTATTCAACACCTTGATCCACAGTCTGGCTATCCTATACGTGGCCGCGTCACTGAGCCGCACCACTGAACTGGCCATTTATCTGATCATCTTCACCGTTTTGGTGCTAACGGCCTTCTTTCTAGCCGATCGGGCCGGTGGCTTGAAAACCGCTCGCGTTAAGACTCAACCCCATCAACCCCAACATTCTCAACCCCGATCCAAATACCGTCCAATAACATTGTTTGGGTTCGGCTTTGGAGCGTTGGTTTTGGTCGCCCTGGTAGTGGTTTTTCTCCTAACGCCCCGCTTTGCCAATCGACCGCTGGTGCCACCTTTCACCCTTAACCTGCCGCTGCGAGGAGGCGTCTCCGCCGAAATTATCAACCCTGGCGTGCCGCTGGTGCAAGTCAACGGTTGGAGCGACGGTCGCAGCGACTACTATTATGGCTTCGATACCACTTTGGATTTACGCTATCGTGGCGGCCTGAGCGATCAAATGGTGATGTACGTGCGCAGCCCCAGCCGCAGCTACTGGCGCAGCCACAGCTACGATTTCTACGACGGCTTCAGTTGGCGTCAGAATGAGACCACGCTAACCGAACTGACCAATCGGGGGGTCTACTACGAACTGCCCGCGCCGCTCGGCTCGCCGGAGTCTCAGACGCTGTGGGGCGATGTTCAGCCCGACGGCAGCCGTATCCTCACTGAGTCGAGGGGCACGCCCCGCCACGTCAAAGCCGTGTTCGATATCGACGATGAGTCGCCCGAAGCGTGGCAGACCGATCAGCAGATCGTGCAAACTTATACCATCGTGCGCGATCAGCCCAACCTGATCTTCGCGGCCTACCGGCCCGCCGAAATTTTTATTGCCGCCGAACGGCTGTCGCTCGATGCCGGCGACGGCCTGCGTGTGCCGGAGAGCCTCAAGGCCGGCTTGACCTACAGCGTGGTCTCCTACCGGCCCGATTTCGATCCCACTCGGCTGCGCAAACTGCCCGCCGGTCCTTACTCGTCTGACGTCGCCGAGCGCTACTTGCAGTTGCCCGACAACATCTCCGATCGCGTTCGCCGTCTAGCACGCAGCCTGGCCACGCCGTACGATAATCCCTTCGACCAAGTCCAAGCCCTGACCGATCACCTGCTGGCCGACTATCCCTACAACTTTTTTCCGCCGCCGCACCCCGCCGGGGCTGAGGTGGTCGATACGTTTCTGTTTGAAGATCAGGAAGGCGTTTGTGAGCAGTACGCCACCGCGCTGGTGGTGATGGCCCGCAGCTTGGGTATTCCGGCCCGATTGGTCTCCGGTTACGGGGCCGGCCAGTACAACGCCATCACCGGCTACTATGAAGTTCGCTTTAGCGACGCCCACGCCTGGGTCGAAATTTATTTCCCGGAGGTCGGTTGGGTGCCGTTCGATCCCACGCCGGGTTGGACGCCGCAGCCCTATCCCACGCCGGTCCAGAACTGGATTTTCTCGAACAACGGCCAACTGCTGAGCCGCCTGACCGGCATCGAGGCGCCGTTCAGGGCGTTGGCGGCCGGCGCGGCCGGTCTATCGATGTTGGGATCGCTGCTGGTGGTGGTTTTGTTGGTGGGGTTGGTTGCCTTGGGGCTATTTTTAGCACGGCGCTGGCAATGGCCCTGGTTCGGGCGATCTGGTTCCCCGTACAGCACCTTGACCGATCAGTCGACGACGCGGCGGCTGATCCTCAAGCTCTACCGGCAGGCCATACGGCTGCTGGCTCGTCGTCGCCGGGTGCAGGGCCGTGAGGCGGCGGAGACGATGAGCGAATATACCCGCCGCGCCGGCACGTCCCCGGCGTTTGCCCAACTGACCGATCTGGCTGAAATAGCGGCCTATCGACCTGACGCACCGGAGCATGAAGCGGTAGAGTCGGCCAAAGTCGCATTGCGCCATTTTAAGGACGAACTGTCGACCAAGAAATAACGAATTTCACCCCCCACAGGGCATTTAACCCCGTTCTGAGGTTTACATGCAGCACCTAAGATAGACTTCCCTCTCAAATCAAGGTAAAATCTCGCCAATATTGGTAGACAGAGTGGCGGACCTTAATCTCAAAGTCAAGGCGCCAGCCACGTTAATAGTTATCCATTGCCAACCCAAGGAGGTGGCTATGCCTAACTTTATTTGTGTAACCTGTGGGGTTCAGTTTGCGACAACCGACGCGCCGCCCTCAGAATGCCCCATTTGCCAGGATGAACGACAGTACCTCAATTGGAACGGCCAGCAGTGGACCACGTTGGAGGCGCTGCAAAATGATCGCCATAATGCGATTAAATCAGTTGAAGCGGGCTTAACCGGTATCGGGACCGACCCTCGCTTTGCCATTGGCCAGAGGGCGTTGCTGGTTCAATCGGCGTACGGCAATGTGCTGTGGGATTGCATCAGCCTGATCGATCCCGCCACCATCGCCGCCATCAATGACCTGGGCGGGGTGATGGCGATGGCTATCTCTCATCCCCATTTTTACTCATCGATGGTTGAGTGGAGCCGCGCCTTTGATGTCCCGGTTTATCTGCACACCGATAACCGCCCCTACGTCATGCGGCCCGACGCGGCTATTGAATTTTGGGAAGGGGAGACCCACCCTCTTAACCCTGATGTAACACTCGTTCGTTGCGGCGGTCACTTTCCCGGCTCGACCGTGCTGCATTGGACCGGCGCTGATGGCCAGGGCGTCTTGCTAACCGGCGATACTATCCAGGTCGTTCAGGATCGGCGCTATGTCAGTTTTATGTACAGCTATCCGAATTTGATCCCGCTGCCTGTGGCGACAGTACGCCGGATTGTAGCGGCCGTGGACCCGTACCGATTTGCTCGATTATATGGTGGTTGGTGGGATCTGTGGATAGCGACTGAGGCCAAAGCCGCGGTCAGTCGCTCCGCCGAGCGCTATTGTCGAATAATTGAAGGCGAGTGATTGAACATTCGGCGTGGTGAAATAAATGTGTTACAATAAACTGGCCTTACCTGATTTCGGAAGGTAATGGTTGAATGGTGATTGGTTATTAAATCTCTAATTACCATTTACTATTTACCCAACTCAAATATCTAAGTGATTTAACTTTCAGGCCTGTTAAGTAATCTAGAAAAGAGATAGTTATACCTCAATGTTTTTTGATGAAGCTAAAATTTACGTCAAAGGCGGCGACGGTGGCGATGGGATCGTTGCTTTTCGCCGCGAGAAATATGTGCCGCGCGGCGGCCCGGCCGGCGGGCACGGCGGCGACGGCGGCCACGTGGTCTTTGAAGTCGATCCGCAGCTCAACACCCTGATCGCCTTCAAAAATCGCAGCCACTTCCGGGCCGAGCGCGGAGCGCACGGCGGCGGTAAAAAGATGACCGGCGCGAACGGTGAAGATTTGATCGTGACTGTTCCACCGGGCACCGTGGTTCGCAACGCCGATACGGGCGATCTACTGGCCGATCTGGTCGCGCCGGGCCAGCAGGCGATTATCGCTACCGGCGGGCGCGGCGGGCGCGGCAATACCGCCTTCAAAAGCTCGATCAACCAGGCCCCCAAAATCGCTGAGCGAGGCTTGCCCGGCCAGGAGTTATGGGTGACGCTGGAGTTGAAACTGATCGCTGATGTGGGGCTGGTCGGGCTGCCGAACGCGGGTAAAAGCACCCTGCTGTCGGCGGTCAGCGCGGCTCAGCCCAAAATCGCCGATTATCCGTTTACTACGCTCCAGCCCAATTTGGGTGTGGTCACACTCGATCATCGCGATCTGGTTATGGCCGATATTCCAGGTCTAATCGAAGGGGCGCACGAAGGGGCCGGCTTGGGCCACCAGTTTTTGCGCCACATCGAGCGCAGCCGGCTGCTAATTCACCTGCTCAACGGCGCCTCGCCCGATCCGCTGGCTGATTTTGAGCAGATTAACCAAGAGCTGGCCCAATTTAGCGAGAAGCTGGCCCAAAAACCGCAGATTGTCGTATTGAACAAGATCGATCTGCCGGACGCGCAAACGCACTGGCCGTTGATTCTGGCCAAAGCCGAAGCCCTGGGGCTACACGCCCACAAAATTTCGGCGGTGACGCAGGCGGGCGTCAAAGAATTAATTGGCGAGCTGTTTACCTATTTGGACGAACTGCCTGAAGAGGAGCCGTGGGAAGAAGAGGTGCCGGTCTTTACCTTGGAGCCGGATCGTAACTTCTTTGAGATCGAACAACTGGCCGGCAACGAAGGCTGGCGGGTCACTGGCCCCAAAATCACCGAGCTGGCCTTGCAAACCCATTGGCATGTCAACGAGGCCGCCGTCCGCGCCCATCAAATTTTGGAGCGGATGGGCGTCAACCAGGCCCTCCGCGACGCCGGCGTCGAGCCTGGTGATACGGTCTACTTAGATGATCTGGAATTGGAATGGGTGTGGTAGAAGCGGCAATTGATAATTGACAATTGATAATTGATAATTTGACCCTATCTTCTACAACGGGTAGCTCTGCACAAAACCGTGGTGAAGAAAAATTAGA